>NZ_CP159996.1:3000000-3300000 GCF_040703035.1 Terribacillus aidingensis
CTACTTCAACTACTTCACCAGAGAATTCATGTCCCATTGTCACTGGAGCCACTTCACCAGTCAGCGGATGCGGATTATCTACTGGAATGAAAATCGGTCCTCCAAGATATTCGTGCAAGTCACTTCCGCAAATACCGCACCATTTAACCTTCATTTTCACTTGGTTCGGTTTGATGACAGGCTCGTCAATCTCTTCTAATCTCACATCTTTCTGATTGTGCCAACGTAATGCTTTCATTTGTTCCATCCCCTTTTAGCAGCATTTATTTCTACATTTCTAGTATACTGCTGGAAAATGTTATAATAAATTTCGGGTTATTTAACTTAAATAAACGTTTGCTTAACTAAATGAATGAGGGATCGACATGACTATCGAACAATTGAAATATATAGTAGCCATCGCACGATCAGGCTCGTTAAAAGCAGCTGCCGCTGAACAGCATGTCACTCTCCCAGCACTGAGCCAAGCACTTACCAACCTGGAAAGAGAGTTGAATATCAGTCTTTTCCGCCGTTCCCGCACAGGCACGACGCCAACCGAGGAAGGCAGCAAGCTTATACAGCATGCAGAGTCTGTCTTAGAGAAACTGCAGGAATTCACTGATGAAGCAGAGACATATACAGAATCTCTGAATGGAGAGCTGAAGATTGCAAGTTTCCCTGGACCAATGGAAATTTTAGTTGAGCTTTTCTCTGAGTTCCGCAAGCTTCATCCAAATATTAAAGCTTCTTTATTTGAGAACACATCACAGCGTATCATGAGAAAAGTTGATGCCGAAGCTGTAGATATCGGACTTGTTATTTATACAGAGAAGGAAGTTCAAAAATATCGTAATCTTGTCTTTAAGAAACTGCTTGATGGACATATGGTGACAGCTGTCAATAACCGGCATCCGCTAGCTAAGGAAAAATTGATTACGGAAGAGATGCTTGTTAAGCAGCCGATCGTTCTTTATAATGACGCTTATATCCAGGCATTTATGCGCCAGTTCAAATCGCTACAATACGATATCCTGTTCACCACGAACAACGTACAAACAATACGAAATATGGTTGAGAATGAAACAGCTATCAATATCGGCTTTGACTATGCTTTCCGGACCGATGCCGAGCTTTCGAGAAGCAAAGACATCACACTTCTTCATTTTGCTCCGCCATTTTTTCAGACCTACTCTTTCGGCTATGTCTATCACGGAAACAATACACTCTCCCGCGTAGCTAGAACATTCTTACGTGAATTGGAAGAAACTATCCTTGCTAAGGAAGAGCTACACGTAAAGTCAGGTCCATCACTATACACGCATATAAAAAACACGCCTGTCCTTTGACAGGCGTGTTTTAAAATTAAGCAGATGTTGTTCCTTGTCCGCCATCGATTCGATAATAAGAACCAGTGATGAATGATGCTTTTTCAGAAGAAAGGAATAGCATCAAATCAGCGATCTCTTCCGCTGTAGCATAGCGCTTCATCGGTACACTTGCTTCAAAGCCTTTTCTAGCTTCTTCTTCATGTCCTTGCGCAGCGTTCGTTTCGATAGAACGCATCATTGCTGTATCTACACCAGATGGTGCAACTGCATTGACACGTACGCCATAGTCCGCTACTTCCAAAGCTGCCGTTTTATTGATTCCGATAAGGGCGTGTTTTGAAGCAATATAAGCACTCATGCCTGGAGCGCCAAGCAAGCCGCCGTTAGAAGCTGTATTCACGACAGCGCCGCTCTTCTGTTCTGTCATTACTTTCAATACATGCTTCAATCCAAGGAAGGCGCCTACAACGTTGACAGCCAATACTTTTTCTAAGTTTTCGACAGTTGAATCAACGATATTTTTGAACTCTCCGTTGATACCAGCGTTATTGATGAACACATCAATACGTCCGAACTGTTCCTTCGTTTTTTGCACGTAATCAATTACGTCTTCTTCTTTCGCAGCATTAGCTGCCAGCAAGATTTTCTCTGCATCAATGGATGCTGCAGCTTTCTCAAGCGCTTCCTGTGAAAGATCGACAAGAGCCAGTTTTGCTCCTTCTGCTGCAAATTTCTTAGCAGCTGCGATTCCAATTCCGCCTGCTGCGCCTGTAATAAGTACCACTTTATCTTTGAATTCCATCTCTTAAGTCCCCTCTCAGAATATGTACTATCCTACTTATTATCGGTAACCTTCTTACTATTTTCAACTAGAATGCTTATAATTTTACAAAAAAAACAGGAGAACATGATGTTCTCCTGTTACTCTGTAGGATTCAAAATGCGATGCAGGAAGCGCTGCGTACGCTCCTCTTTTGGATGAGACAGAACTTCCGCCGGCGGTCCTTGCTCAACAATGACACCGCCATCGATGAAGATGACTTCATCCGCAATCTCCTGTGCGAATTTAATCTCATGCGTGACAACAACCATCGTCCAGCCTTCGTTAGCCAGATCCTTCATGACACGGAGCACTTCCCCAATCAGCTCAGGATCCAGTGCTGAAGTAGGTTCATCAAAAAGCATCAATTCAGGCTTGATTGCAAGCGCACGTGCTATACCGACACGCTGTTGCTGCCCGCCGGATAGCTGATACGGATAAAGATCCTTTTTATCCTTCAATCCTACTTTATCAAGCAATTCAATTGCTTCCGCTTTAACAGTCTGTTTGTCCCGTTTCTGAACCTGAACAGGCCCTTCCATGACATTCTCCAGAACAGTGCGATGCGGAAATAGATTATAAGATTGAAATACCATCCCTGATTTACGGCGCAGCTTGATTAACTCCTGCTGTTTAACCTTCTGTCCAAAATCGACCTGATGGTCTTCGAAGCCGACAATACCTTCGTCCGGTATTTCCAATGCATTCAGACAGCGAAGCAAGGTTGTCTTACCAGAACCGGATGGTCCAAGGATTGCGATTACCTTACCTTTATTCACTTGCATATCAATAGATTTCAGTACTGTATTTGTACCAAAAGTTTTCTTTAAACCTTTTACTGCTAGCATAGCTACCCCTCCTTACCTTGCTGTATAGCGGTCTAATCTGCGTTCGAGCTGATGCTGTGCCAGCGAAAGGACGAAACAGATGATCCAATAAATGAAGGCAGCCAAGATATAGATGTAAACAATCTGATCCAAATTCGTCGCACCGATTTGCTGTGACTTACGAAACAGCTCGGTTACGAGAATCTGAGATGCCAAGGATGTTTCCTTCACTAAGCTAATAAAGCTATTGGATAAAGGCGGTACGGAAACTCGCAGCGCCTGGGGCAGAATGACACGAAACAATGTATTCCGATAAGTCATCCCGATTGTAAAGCCTGCCTCCCACTGCCCCTTAGGAACTGAGAGAATGGATGCCCGGATGATTTCCGAAGCATATGCTCCGACGTTTAAAGAAAAAGCAATAATTGCTGTCGGATAAGGATCTATCATAATATTTAATTCCGGCAGTAAGTAGAAAATAATGAATAGCTGAACAAGCAGCGGTGTGCCGCGGATAGCAGAGACATAAACAGAAAAAATCCACCGCAAAGGCTTGATATTCGAGATCCTAACCAATGCCGTGATGAGTGCGATAATGATGCCTAGAAAGAACGAAATAAGAGTCAAGGGGATCGTGACTTTGATCCCCTCGATCAGTATCGGCCAGAATGACTGCTGCAACAGCTCCCAAGGGATGACAATCCCGCCGAATACCATATTATTTGTTAACATCTTCGCCAAACCATTTCGTTGAGATTTCCGCTAATGTACCATCTTCACGCATCTCATCAAGTGCTTTGTTGAACTGATCGACAATTTCACCGCTATCCTTACGGAATGTGAAGTATGTCTCGGAAGGTTCGCCAGTTTCGAAAGCGATTTTCACAGGTGCTTCCTTATCCGTATTATTCAGATAGTCAAGCACAGCAAGCTTATCGTTGAAAGTAAGGTCAACACGACCTTGTTCAATCAGCTGAATGGATTGAGCCAAGCCTTCCACACCTTCAATTTCCGCGCCAGCTTCAGTAGCTAATGCATTGTAGTTACTTGTTAGAGACTGTGCGGATGTCTTACCTTCTACATCTTCAATCGATTTGATGTCATTGTTATCTGCAGCTGTTACCACAACAGACTGAGATTTTGTGTATGGATCTGAGAAGTCATACTGACCGACACGTTCGTCATTTTCCCCTTTACCCACTTGGTTCGCAATCACATCGAAACGATCACTGTTCAAACCAGAGAACATGGAATCCCATTGTGTCTCTTCAAATTTCACTTCAAGACCCAAATGCTTACCGACTTCCTTCATCACTTCCACGTCATAACCTGTAAGTTCACCGTTATCATCATGGAATGTGAACGGAGAGTATGTTCCTTCTGTTCCTACTGTAATTTCACCTTTATCTTGAACTTCTTGCCAAAGATCAGCGTTGCCGCCTTTATCACCAGAATCGGAAGCAGAATCATCTCCGTTGCCACAGGCAGCAAGAATTGCAAATATCGACATAAATAGTAGACCTAATAGTGCTTTCTTCATGTACCAAACCCACTTTTCTATAATTTTTAACTTCATCAGTTTAAGGCCAACATCAGGAAAAGTAAAGAAAAAAGTCTGAGTAAACTAATCAGGATTAAATCACATGCTCTGCGCTTATTATAAACGTAACTGCAGCTCGCCATTCAGCTTAATTCAAGTAGTAATCCACACATCCTCCCAAAAGGAAATTTAAGACGTTCCGTGTTACAATACCCAGCCCGTAAATGGATGGAACTTATTTCGCGGCAAATTAAACATATAATGCTTTCATTCCATGTGGAAGAAAGTACATGAAAGCGAATATGTGTAAAGAAAACACAGAATGGTCACATTAACAGCAGAGTGAAAGCTGGAGGTAACAGAGATGACCAACATCGTGAAAAAAAACTATAAAACTGCTTGTAAATTCGTTCTTCCTTCTATCGGCCTGAGTACAGAGGTCTCTTTCGGTATAGTGGAATGAATAAGAAGCAACGCGGCCTTTTCCTGACAGCTATCGCAACAGGGACAATGCTCAACCCACTGAATTCTTCGATGATTTCTTTGGCACTTCATGCTATACAGCATGATTTTTCACTGAGCTTTGCCACAGTCTCATGGCTAATTTCTACTTACTATTTAGCAAGTGCGATTGTTGTTCCAATTGCCGGCAAGGTCGGAGATCTTATTGGACGGCGTAAGATGCTTTTGATCGGCCTGCTGCTTGTTGCTGTTTCTGCTGTTGGTGCCCCATTTGCAGACACATTCCTTATTTTATTAGGCATGCGGCTGTTCCAGGCAGTTGGCAGCAGTTCCATTTATCCAGCTGGTATGGCACTTGTACGTACCCATATACATGAGAAACAAGCATCAGCACTTGCCATACTATCCATTTTCACTTCGTCCATGTCAGCATTTGGTCCAACCGCCGGCGGATTTCTGATCGACTTTGCTGGCTGGCAGTCCATTTTTACAGTGAATGCTCCATTCATTTTGCTTAGCTTTCTGCTGACTTGGTTCGCTGTCCCAAAGGATCCAGAAACCACGCACTACACTTTCCGGGAGTTCTGGAAACAACTCGACACCATTGGAATTATTCTATTTGCAATCGGTATGAGCTTTCTATTGTACTTTCTGCTGTCTTTCGAGCATGGCGTCCATTTGCTGCCATTGGGTATAGGCATTATTTTTCTTGCAGCATTCATTGTGCGTGAATTACACACTGCCTTCCCTTTTATCGATGTCCGTCTATTACGGAGCAATAAACGGCTGACGCTTGTCTATATCCAGTTCATACTATTGAACATATTCAACTACAGTCTCTTCTTCGGACTGCCGAGCTTCTTCCAGGATGTTTTGCATTACAGCCTGAAGACGAGCGGTTTGATGATGATCTTCCTTTCTGGTGCAAGTACGCTTGTGTCATTCTTGATGGGTCGCTGGATCGATCGTTCCGGTACAAATATTCCTACGATTGTCGGAGCTGTGCTCATGATTGGCGGAACTGCAACATTAGCTGCCATATCCCAGCACCTGACTCTCGGAAACATTGGTACTGTCCTCATTTTTCTAGGAATTAGCTACGGCATCGGTAATGTCACCTTGCAAGCAGCCATGCTGCACGCTTCCCCCGAATCTATTGTCGGGACAAGCTCAGGCCTCTTCCAGACATGCAGATACCTTGGTTCCATTCTTTCTTCTGTTGTCTTAGCGATTGTATTCGGCTCTGACTTGTCGCTGCCTGGGTTCCGGTTTCTAATGATTGTCCTCGTCATCACCGGAGTGACTTTCTTAATCACAGCTGTTTATTCAAAACAACTGGAAGAAGCAGCGGGATGAATTCGGCTGCTTCTTCCATAGCCTATTGACAGTACCTGTTAATGGTCATACAATTATACAAAATAACAAATAGTCCCATTCTTTTTTATTGCTTCTAATTGAAATCGCTTACAAAAGAGGAGGAATACAATTGAAATCCACGACTAACCCTTATTTTGTTAAAGTACATGAACAAGACAATGTTGCAATCGCAGTTGCCGATGGTGGTCTTGCTGGCGGAACTTCCCTTGCAGATGGCATTGTCACACAGGAGCACATTCCCCAAGGCCACAAGATTTCTCTGCAGCCCATCCAAACAGGCGAACCTGTTATCCGCTACGGTGAAGTGATCGGACATGCCACAACAGATATTCCTACCGGCAGCTGGGTCCAAGAACGTCACTTGCTCATGCCCACCCCACCGCCGCTGGATGAACTCTCTCTTTCCCCTGCTCCTGCTGTCCACCTTCCTTCATTGGAAGGCTATACATTCGAAGGTTATCGGAATCCGGATGGATCAGTCGGCACCAAGAACATACTTGGCATTATAACAAGTGTCCAATGTGTCGTCGGTGTCATGGATCACGCAGTTAAGCGACTGAAACAGGATATTCTGCCGAACTATCCAAATGTGGATGATATTGTCGGTCTTCATCATGCGTATGGCTGTGGGGTTGCTATCCAGGCACCAGAAGCAATCATCCCGATTCGCACTGTACAGAACTTAGCCCGTCACCCGAACTTTGGCGGTGAGACACTAGTCATTGGTCTTGGCTGTGAGAAACTCATTCCATCACGAGTCAATCCTAGCGGAAACGATGAGGATATTATTATGCTGCAGGATCAGCAAGGCTTTCATGCAATGGTGGACAAAATCATAGAAAAGGCCGAAGCAAAGCTAACTATGCTGAATAAAAGAAAACGGGAAACTTGTCCTGTCTCTGACTTGGTTATTGGCACACAATGCGGCGGAAGTGATGCTTTCTCCGGCGTTACCGCAAACCCTGCCGTTGGTTATGCATCGGATTTGCTCGTCCGCGCTGGAGCAACAGTAATGTTTTCCGAAGTGACGGAGGTTCGGGATGCGATCCATTTACTTACACCTCGAGCAGCCAGCAAGGAAGTTGCCGAAAAACTAGTTCGCGAAATGGATTGGTATGACCGTTATTTAGCTTCTGGTCAGGCAGATCGGAGCGCCAATCCGTCACCCGGGAATAAAAAAGGCGGTTTATCCAATATAGTAGAAAAAGCTTTAGGCTCTGTCGCCAAGTCTGGACAAAGCACAATTACGGATGTCCTCGCACCTGGAGAACGTGCTGAAACGAAGGGTTTAATATTTGCTGCCACTCCAGCCAGCGACTTTGTCTGCGGTACGCTCCAGCTCGCTTCCGGCATCCACCTGCAGCTCTTCACAACTGGCCGCGGCACACCATACAGTCTGGCGATGGCCCCAGTCGTAAAGATATCAACACGCACCGCCCTTCAGCAGCAATGGAAGGATTTAATTGATATCAATGCTGGTACAATTGCTACTGGAGAAGCAACATTAGAAGAAGTTGGCTGGGAGATTTTCAACTTTATACTGGATGTAGCAAGCGGAAGAAAACAGACCTGGGCAGATCATTGGGGAACCCATAATGATCTAGCTCTATTCAACCCTGCTCCAGTTACGTGAAAGAGAAAAACCCCGATGCATTGAGACTAGAGCATCGGGGTTTTTCTTTTATCCTATGAAAAAGCGCAAACCAGCCATGAGTACAACACCAATTACTACCGTAAATAATAGACTCTTGGTCCAAAGTGCGAAAAGAATGGTAGGAATCATGATTGCGATGACCTGCCAGTCGAAGGAAAGTGGTCCGTTTTCCCCTAGAACATTCGAGACAACAAGTGCAGTCAGTATACATATTGGGATGTAAGACAGCCATCTCAAGGCAAGCACTGGCAATTTTAGATTTCTGATGATCAAAAAAGGCAATACACGCGGTACTATCGTCACTGCCGCACAAGCAGCAATCAGCAGCAGCATGGAAAAAGATACGTTCATTTCTCCGTCACCACCCCTATCGTTGCGCCAAGAATGGTAGCAAGCAGTACAGCCATATGGGAACTGACAAAAAATGAGAAACCTATCATCAGTATGACGATACACAATATTAACCGAATATAGTGCTTTAATTTCGTCGATTCAATTGCATCCAGCTGCAGTACAAGCAGTGCAATGAACATACTGGTCAATGCGAAATCCAGACCAAATGCCTCTGGATCTGCTATCCAATTACCAAACAATGCACCGAAAGCACAAGAAATAATCCAGCATATATAAGCTGTCACGTTCAACCCATTCATCCAGCTTGCCGTCATTATCCGCTTCTGTTGCACCTTGCTGGAAGCCACACCAAAAGTCTCATCTGTCAGCAGCACGCCAAATCCGATGTTCTGCCAAACAGAATACTGCGTAAAATGCGGTGCCAGTGTCGCGCTCATAAGAAAATGACGTAAATTCACAATAAAGGTCGTTAAAATAATTGCGGCAGCCGGACTTCCATCAAGCACTAAGGCAGCAAATATAAATTGAGCCGACCCAGCATATACAAGTACTGCCAGTAACACTACCTCCAGCGCACTGAGTCCTGCTGCAATACCTACTACTCCAGCAGCAATACCTATGCTGATATATCCAAGCAGTGTAGGGACACAATCTCTTACCCCCTGCCTGAAAGTAATATCGTTATTCTCCTCCGCACCAATAGATGCTTGTACATCGGCCATTCTGCTCTCACCTTCAAACTTCTCTAGTATTGGTTGTCAGTATATCAAAGGGAGGTACTTAATGGGAATAACACAAAGCTTCTTAAAAACTTCCTGAAAAGAGTTTTAGCATTATATTCTTTCTCTGTATAGACTACGGTGAATCTAGTCAAGATTACATATTCCCATAGTCTTTCTCTATGCGCTATTAATAACAAAGTATATTATCAGTCAGAATTAACTTTTTTTAGGATGATATATATATAACTATAATATGTTTTCCAACCGACGAATCTGGGTATAAATACTTAGTTTCAAAAAGAATAGGAGAAGATTACAATAATAATTAACCAGCAATCTACGACACAAGTCCTGGATGACAATGCCGTTCTAACCGCAGCGGAGAAGTCTTTAGCTATGATAGAGTTCACGCCATTCGGCGAAGTATTGTGGGCTAATGAGAACTTCGCTGCAACCATAGGCTATCCAAAGACAGAGCTGCCAGGTAAGCACCACCGGCAATTCTGTGCTCCGGATTTTGCCCATAGCACAGATTATAACCAGTTCTGGAGCCGTCTGCGCAGCGGTCATTCTTTCCAGGATAAGATCATGCGAATTGCAAGGAATGGTGATGTAATCTGGCTGGAAGCTACATACATGCCTGTTCATGATGAAGATGGCGGGGTGCAAGCTGTCCTGAAAGTTGCAACTGACATTACAGCACGAGAAATTGGAACTAAAACCATTACATCCGACCTGCAGCAAATGGCGAATCATCTTCGTTCCCGCACGGGTTCCGGTATCGAAAAAAACAATGGCGCTGCAGATTCGATCGATTCCATCGTTGCTGCCACTACCGCTAATATAGATGCAGCGGAAGCCTTAAGTAAACAAGCAGGCTCTATTCAATCACTTGTCAAAACTATCAGAGACATTGCAAACCAGACGAATCTACTAGCATTGAATGCTGCCATTCAAGCAGCTCACGCAGGCGAACATGGCAGAGGTTTCAATGTTGTTGCGGATGAGGTACGGAAACTGGCATCACAAGCAGCAGAAGCAGCAAAGCAGGCTCAAGAGAATATTGGGAAGATGACTGAGCATATTTATCAGATTGAATCTGTCTCACATCAGGCTCAGCAACGGAGTATGGACGGTAAATTGCGAGTTCAGAAGGTTATAGAAGAACTTTATACCCTTGAGCAAGCAGCCCAGAATCTGGATAAACAAGCAAACGAGCTCAGCCTTCTTATGTAAAGAACCGCATTATTGTGGGATTTTTCACCTGCCCAGAAACAGACTAGTATAATACTCACATGTATTATCTGTCGAAACTAAAACATCTGATTACCAAGAGGACGAATGGTTAATTGACATAAATCAGCAAAGCTAGTACGCTAAATCCCGTTAAGGAATGAAGTTTGGGGAGTAATTCAGTATGTACAAATTTGAGATTGATGACAAACAGAAAGTGCTTCATATAACGGCAGAAGGGTTCTTTAAAAATAATGAATCCGCGGCCTTCATGGAGACACTTTATGAAACATTCGGATCTATCCAAGCCACCGAATACGACTTAATTGTCGACCTTATTCATTTGAATGTAATAAAGCAGAATCTGGTTTATCGAATTGCTGATGCTTTTAAGTTATATGACGAGCTCGGTTTCCGTAATATTGTCATCATCAATCCAATTTCCATTTTAGCGAAAGTACAGCTTTTTAATATTGCAAGAAGTGTGCATTTTACCGGCACCTTCGTAGATTCACTGGAGGAATGGCGGACGCGTTAACGCGCCGCCATCCCGTCCGGAGTTTTCTTTTTTGCCATATGGACAAGCAGACCTATCAGAGTGAGCACGATAAGTGAGGTCAATGCAATTCTGCTAGCCAAATCCCCGTATCCCCTTAAAACCAGCGTAATACTACCATAAATCATCGGCCCGATGATCGAAGATACCTTTCCCGAAAAGGCGAACAAGCCAAAGAACTGCCCTTGTTTTTCAACTGGAGATAAATCTACAATTAAAATCCTCGATGTAACCCAAATTGATCCTAATGCAATCCCGAAAAGACTGCCTGCTATCCAAAACATCCATTGTGCTGTTGCCAATACTCCTATCGTCAAAGCAATTACCATAATTAAAGCCACAAATGAAAATGATCGATGGGCACCTACTCGATGAGCTATCTGCCCAAAGCAAAATGACCCGATGATAGCTGTAACCGTGGACACTAGGTACAGAATGATGAATTGTCCTGAACTGAACCCAACAACCGTGACAGCATATACGCTCATGACAGCAATAGTTGTCGCTATCGCATCATTAACAAAGAAATAAGCTACCATGAACCTAAAAATGGATTGATGCTTACGTATTTCCTTGAAGGTGGAGAAAATTTCTTTATAACCAGTTAATAGACTCACACTAGCCTGTTTCTGTACCGACTTCTTTTCTTTTAGGAAGAATACAATCGGAAGCGTGAACACTAAATACAGACCTGCCGTAGCAAGAAATACATATTCATATCCTTCATCCAGCCAAAAATAAACAAGTAAGCCTACAAGCGTGCCCATATAACCAACAGCTACACCGAACCCTGATAATGTCGATAGACGATTCCGTGGTACCAAATCACTGATTTTCGCATCATAAAATATAAGGCTGCTGTTATAGAAGAACTTGGCCAGTACAAATACAAGAACAGTTGCTACAAACGGTACTGGCATTCCCCATAACATTCTTTCCGAATCCCACCCTGCAAATAAACCCATTAAAACTGTACACAGAATCGAGACCGCCGCGAACCGGATGATATAACGCTGTTTATAACCAGTCTTGTCTATCCACACCCCAAATAATGGGGAGAAGATGACGAGAAAGAAGCTAGCCAGCGCATTCGCATAGGCAATCAGCGTATTGCCTAGCTGTTCCAGTTCTGCGGTATTGCCAATTGTATCGGTTACATAAAATGGAAAGAAGACGGTTGTAATATTTGATGAAAAAATCGTATTGGCAAAGTCATATAAAGCCCACGACAAAATAGGCAGAGACAGCAAAAAACCAAAGCCCCGGTTTTGATCGGATGTCTGCCTTAAACGTTTACTTTCCATAGGAAACCTCCTTTTTCTTCCACTATACCTCATGCTTGTCTACCCGCATGTCTATTTACAAAAAAATTACAGTATGCCGAAAAGTTCCTGCTTCCAATGCGACTATGATTGATTAATGTTAGTTATAAGCTGGTGGATATGGGTGATTCGCTGTCATTTTCGTTTAAGAGAGAAAGGATAAAGCTTCTATGAACTTAAATTGCCATGCTGCCTGCCAGTTGTCCTGTAAATTCGATTGGTACGGTTAGTCATTAAACACGGCATACAAAAAGACACGGAAACAATATTGTAATTGTTTCCGTGTCTTTCACTGAGAGACGTTCTCCTTCAGCTTCTTCATTTCTTCCACCCATGCCATTACTTCGGCACGGATCTCTTCTTGCCGTTCATTTACCTGGTCAATCTTTTCTGCTTCCAGTTCGCTCAACTCTTGTTTCGCTGTATCAAAGCGTTCTTGGATAAGCTGCGATACAGCAGCGCTCATTTCCTCTGTGATGACTCCCTCGTTTGCAAGTCTTGTAAGTGCAGCTTCGTACCGCACCTCTTCATTACCCATTATATTTGTTATATTAGCGAGTACCTGCCGCTGGCGATCATATTCATCGCCTACCTCCCATCCATTCGGAGGTATATTGACAGGCGCCCATGCCAAGTCCAAGTTGGATGGCAGCCATTCATATTCAATGGTAGTTTGCAGATCTGCCGCACTATTAGCAGCGTAATATTCACCTCTGCCCGCGGTAGCTACATCAGCAAGTTGATTTTCCGATTCCTCATCGACATCGAACCCAATAACATTAATAATGCCCCTCTCATCCGATGCTGCCTGTTCGGCTGCTTTAACCGGATCACCGCCGCAAGTCTCTTTGCCATCGCTGACAATATAGATTGCGGTTGCACCATCCATTGAACTGCTTTTATCAGCTGCTTCTTCAATTGCTCCTGCCAGCGGCGTCCAGCCTCTGGCCTCGATTTGATCTGTTGCTTCACTAAATTTCTGGTTGTCATAAGCACCTGAGGCATATACCTCTTCAATACCCGAACACGATTCATCCATATCTGCATCTGATTCAGATCCTTCATGCCCATAGACAATCAGGGAAATATTACTTGAATTGCCTAGTGTTTTAGCGAAACTCTTCACAGCATCTTTGGCAACTTTCATCTTTTGCTCTCCGTCTACTTCCAGAAGCATACTGGAGCTGGCATCCAGCAAAATAATGGCGTTTTCAGCTTCAGATGATGCACCAGCATCTCCTGAAGCTTTCGGCTGCGGCAGATACGGATCATCGAAAGAAGGCTCCAGATCTTCTGCCTCCTGAATCGTTTCTCCATAATGCGGACTCCCCAGAACAGCTATTAAAGCCTTATGCAGTGTTTCAGGGTCATCATCAGCCTCGATTGTTTCCTTTAAGGATGGAACTGCTGCATCAACAAAGTCAGTAACAGATACATTTTCATCATTTTTTGCTGTATCAGCTTCTATTGGAATTTCAGAAGTCTCTCTTCCGCCCTGTTGTTCTTTTAGCTTTGACAGCGACCCTTCCGTGCTGACTTCCTGTATCGCGTTTACATCCAATTTACCGTCTGCTTCTTCAGTCGCCTCTTTAGCAGCAGATTCTTCGACTGGAGCACTATTCGAACTGCATGCTGCCAAAATGATAAGCGAAACCAAAAGCAAAAAAACGGAAGTGTTTTTCATCCGAACTTCACTCCTCTCCTTTATTGCTATCAGTACGAATCATCACCAGCTAAGTTTCAAGTTTAGTGAAACAGAATCCCCACTACTCCGTCACTTGTTCCACGATGGAATGCCCTGTCGAAGCATCATCGTACATCCATTGCCACTGTTCATGCAGACGTATCCTGCCATCTGCCAAGATTTCTGGTATGGAGACACAATGCCCGCTCCTAAGCTCATATTGATCATTAATATGATGGTAACGGAAACGAAGCTTACCATCTGGTTCCACCAAGCCGATCAGCCTTCCTTCCAGAATTGATCCGCCCGCATAATCCGCAGTCAGAATCTGTCCTTCTTGCTGATAATGAAAGGTAGTTTCACTGGATGTTTCTCCGTTATCTGTGTTCGTGACAGCGCGGAAAGTCAGATTATGATAATTCATCCTGTCCCTCCACTTTAAGCCGTTTCCTTGCCTGTTCAGCGCGCAACCTTGCCTCTTCCACTGTTTTAGCAACGGATAATGCTACAGCAACTCTGCGCCCTACTGTTGTCACTGGTTTACGGAAGACACGGATCTGCGTCTGGGGCTCCTGCAACGCTTCTCTTAAACCCGAAATGCGATAAGATTCCAATGCTGTATCTGCTTTTAACGGACTAGTTGCACCAGGCTGCACAAGCTTGATCTCTGTAATCGGCAAGCCTAATATTGCCCGTACGTGCAAGGCAAACTGAGACAGTTGCTGTGTCACCATTGTCACCATGCCTGTGTCATGCGGACGTGGTGATACTTCACTGAAGTAGACTTGATCCCCAGCAAGGAAAAGTTCTACTCCAAACAAGCCGTAGCCGCCTAATCCTGTTGTGATACGCTCGGCTATCTCCTGTGCTTCTTCCAGCTGATAATCTGTCAGCTGATGCGGCTGCCAGGAAGCGATATAGTCACCATTTTCCTGTTCGTGCCCAATTGGCTCGCAGAAGAAAGTGCCGTTTACCGCACGGACTGTCAGCAGGGTGATTTCCGCGTCAAAACGAATGAATTCCTCTACAATGACACGTGGTTTCTGCACCCTTCCGCCTTCCATGGCAATTTGCCAGCTTCGTTCGATGTCCTCTGTTTTTCGGCAGACACTTTGTCCTTTGCCAGAAGAACTCATCAACGGCTTGATAACACAAGGAAACCCGATCTCTTCTACAGCTTCCTGAAAGGCTTCATATGTATCCGCAAAACGATAGCCTGCTGTCGGAATATCCAATGTTTCTGCAGCAAATCTGCGAATGCCTTCACGATCCATCGTCAGCTGGGCAGCTTTTGCAGTCGGTACGACATGATAACCTTCCTTCTCCAGCTCAATCAATTCGTCTGTAGCGATTGCTTCGATCTCTGGAACAATAAAATCTGGTTTCTCCCAATCTACGATCTGTCTGAGCTTTTCTGGATCAAGCATATCGATAACATAGCTGCGGTCGGCAACTGCCATTGCCGGAGCCCCATCGTATCTATCGACTGCTATCGTCTCTACACCGAGTCGCTGTGCTTCGATTACAACCTCTTTTCCAAGTTCTCCAGATCCGAGCAGCAGCAGTTTTTTCGTTTGATACATACTATCGCCTCCTGAGTTGCAATTAGTAAAAAGTTTTGCGCCATGATTCGACTTTATCTGATAAACTTATGTTACCATGCCTGTCCAATTCAGGTAATCCTTACTTTTGCCGCAGGAGGAAAAACGTTGCTTCCGTTCATTGATATACCGGGTATCCATTTTCTTTATACAATTACCAGCGTATTGCTCATAAGCGTACTCACCAAGCTTGTATTATATGTGAGCCAGCAAATGATGCGGACTGCAGTCAGTACCTGGAAAGTGATTCTAGTATCATTAGGAACTGGCTTGAGTGCTGTACTGGCTACATATTCGTTTACCCTATCGATTGATGCGGGTCCTGCACCGCAAGCAACATGGATTTTTTTCGCAATCAATTTTTGTGTAAGTTCCATTAGCGGTGCTCTTATTCTGCTTGTCGTTCGCAGTCCTATTGGAAATACCAAACATGATTTGCTTTTCAGCCTTTTATTGGCCGCTTTGATATATCTTTTGTACATGATGACACCGTTTTTCTTATATCCGTATTTGCGTGATGTCCACCTTGTAGAAGTACTTACTTCCATAGTTATGACACAATCGACTATATTCAGCTTATTCCGTTTCGTCAATATGTACACAAATGGAGAACAAATGAAGTGGAGCAAGCTGCTATTATCACTCGGAAGCCTGATGTCAGGAATTGCCATTGTCGGTTTAGGTTATTGCATCTTTGCAGCTTTCACTTCTTATTATTCAACAGCATCCCATAGCTTTCACTTTTTAATTCCAACAGTTATCGTTTTGACTTCCAATACAGTCTTGACTGTCATTCCGCTGCTTTATAGAAACAGAGCACTGCTGATGACACATCAGCTCTATCAATCTCTGTTCAATGACAATCCTAATGCTGTATTGGCAGTCAAGAGTGATGGTTCGATTCAGCATGCCAATAAAGAAAGCAAGTTTTTGACTGGTTATGATGAGGACACTATCACAAAGATGGATGCAGCGGCTCTGTTCCTCGATAAGGAGATATTCCGTGATTACCTAAGTATTATTGAAAATGGCGGATCACATCAATGGGACACTAAATTAGTCAACCGTTCCGGTGTTCAAAAAGATGTACACATAACTGGCATACCTACTATTGTGAAGCATCATATCGTTGGTTACTTTCTCGTCATCAAAGACATCTCACATATGATTGAAACAGCCAAACAAGTTGAATTCCTTGCCTATCATGACGATCTGACCAAACTGCCCAATCGCCGCCTTATGCAGCAGCAAATGCAGGACTATGCAGACAAAGGCATTACTTTCAGTATTCTGTTGATTGATTACGATTTGTTCAAACGCATCAATGATATTTTCGGACATTCCTTTGGGGATAAGGTATTAATTGAAACAGCAATTCGACTGGAAAAGATCCTGGATGGCAAAGGCACCGTCAATCGGGTCGGCGGAGATGAGTTCCTGCTTATCGTTCCTGGAAAGCCCTCCAATCGACTGGCTCAAGTCATTGTCGAGCAGTTCCGGCAGCCGATGCGGCTTCACGATTATGAACTCGTATTGCAGGCAAGTATCGGTATTGCTTCCTTCCCGGAACATGCGGAAGACATGGATAGTCTCTATAAGTACGCTGATATAGCAATGTATCAAACGAAAGAAAACGGCGGAAATAATTACACTGTGTTTCAGCCGGAAATGGCAGAAAAACAGGTGCTTCGTTTCGAGATTGAGCATGAGCTGCAGGAAGCAATCGAAACACAGGCTTTTGATTTGTACTTCCAGCCAAAATTCCACAGCTTCACACGTACCATAACCGGAGCGGAGGTGCTGCTCCGCTGGCATCACCCCGAGCGCGGCTTCATTCCTCCAAATGTGTTCATTCCGATTGCTGAGGAGAGCGGATTGATTGTCGCAATTGAACGCAGTGTTATTGAACGTGTAATGGCTTGTTTATCGAAGTGGCGGAAAGAAACATACGAATGCACTATCCCGTGCATTTCCATCAACGTATCTGTGATTACATTCCTGCAGGATGATTTCTCAAGTTTCTTCCGGGAGCGACTGAAGCATTATAATCTGAATGGGAACATGCTGGAGCTCGAAATCACAGAACGTGTTGTCATGCAGAACGAAACCAAAATAAATTCCACCCTCCAGAAACTGCGCGAAACAGGCGTTAAGATTAGTATCGATGATTTCGGTACAGGATATAGTTCCTTGAACTACCTGGATAAACTCCAGGTCGATATTTTAAAAATTGATCAAACGTTCATTCAACATATCGAGTATAATCAATCCATTGTTGCCACCATCCTGTCGCTGGCTGAAAACCTCAAGCTTCACACAATAGCCGAAGGGGTCGAAACGGAAGCACAGCTGCAAGCACTTCGCGGACTTGGCTGCACAGAGGTACAAGGTTATCTGTTTTCCAAGCCGCTTCCCCAATCTGATTTTGAGTCAGCTTATATTATGCAAATACCCGCGGATGCCTAGCATTCCGGGTATTTTTTGTATAGATCTTTTCCTGCTGCCGCATACTAACAGCATTACTTTGGGAGGATGTGGGAATATTGCGGAACTATGCTGACAAAAAAGCCATACTGCTGTGCGTGGCAGCGATACTGGTCTTCGTCTCTCCCCTATTCCTGCTGGGAGATCACGCCCATATCCGGGTACATGATAATCTCGACTCCAATCTGGCTTGGTATAAAGTACTTGCTGAAAGCGGGCAAATGTTCGGCAACGTCCATGCAGTAATTCCACAGATTATCGGGGGGCTGCCCCGGGATGCTGTCGGCACAGAATGGACACTCATCGTTTGGCTGCACGCTTGGTTTCCGACAATGACCGCTTACGCAATCAGTCAGCTGCTTACCCGACTGATTGCGTTTCTTGGTATGTATTTGCTGCTCCGCACCCATGTCATACGGAATGTCAAAGCGCATTGGATTACAGCTCTCGTTTCACTAGCATTCGCTCTCACACCGTTCTGGCCCTCCGGCATGCTTAGCACTATGGGGCACCCGTTAGCACTTTGGGCTTTCCTGTCAATCAGATCCAAAAAAGCAAATTGGATGCATTGGACCGCTATTACCTTATTACCGCTATATGCTAGTTTCGTTCTAGGATTTTTCTTCTTCCTCGCTCTCATGGGGATTGTATGGCTGGTCGACCTGCTTCGGTATCGCAGGCTGAATCTGCTATTCTTGGCAAGCATCATCTGGATGACAGCTATTTTCCTGGCAACGGATTACCGGCTCGTCTATACAATGATTGCTGGTTCCGAAACGATGCATCGTGTTGAATTCGTGTCTTCGAGACAGGATTTTGCTCAAACACTACGTTTGTTCTGGAAAAACTTTACGCTGGGACATAATCACGTTATGACACTACACACCTTTGTGATCCTGCCTGTACTGACGATTGCTTTGCTGCTGGTCCTTTTCAGTCGAGGTCGGACAAGGCCAATGAACATTTATCTCGGCCTCACCGGATTGAATCTGCTGTTATCTTTTTGGTACGCCCTTTGGTTCAATAAGATATGGAGAATACCAAAAGAACATGTCGATATACTTTCTGCATTTAATTTTGCCCGGTTCCATTTCCTTCGTCCGCTCGTAATTTATGTTAGTTTCGGGTTGGCATGCTACCTGCTATGGCGGCTTGGAAAGCGCAGCATACGCGTTTTTGTGTACGCGTGCCTCTGTCTCCAGCTTGTCGTATTGGCACTATCCAACGAAGAGATCGTTTATGGCCTATATAAGCAAACACCTTCTGTCGAGGCCTTCTATGCTGTCGATCAATTCCGGGAAATCCGCGACTATATCGGCAAGTCTCAAGACACATATAAGGTGGCAAGCATCGGTTTGCATCCTGCTATTGCCCAATACAACGGTTTCTACACTGTCGATACATACAACAATATTATCCCTTTGACCTACAAGCATCAGTTCCGTGAAGTCATTGCAGGAGAGTTGGCAAAGAGTAAGAACCTGACACGTTACTTCGATGAATGGGGCAGCCGGCTGTATATTTTTTCGGCAGAGCTAGGAAAGCATTATGACTTTCGGAAAGATTCCGACCGCAGCATCCAGAATCTCGATTTGAATGCAGCGGCTTTACGAGAGCTTGGCGGTGCCTTCATCTTATCTTCCGTTTGGATCGAGAATGCGGCCGAGAATGATTTACATTATGAACGAAGTTTCGATCATGCCGACTCTGCTTGGAAAGTCCATCTATACCGGGTACAACCATAAAGGAGGGAATCCATTGAATACATCTTTGCCTGTCCTTACATTAGTGATTCCTTGTTATAACGAAGAAGAAATCTTGACAGATACTTGCTCTAAGCTCACATCGACACTTGCTGCCTTGATGCAGGAGCAGCTTATATCACCAGCAAGCAGTATTTTATTCGTGGATGATGGCAGCAAGGACCATACATGGCAGCTGATCAAAATAGAGCATCTAGCCAATCGGTTCGTCACGGGAATAAAGCTCGCAGCTAATGCAGGACATCAGCGAGCGCTTCTCGCTGGAATGCTCCATGCAAAGGATTATTCCGATTGTGTCATTACGCTGGACGCTGATTTGCAGGACGACATCTCCGTCATCCGTACATTCGTACTGCGTTATCTCGAAGGCTACGAGATTGTGTATGGCGTGCGCAATGACCGCACATCAGATACCGGTTTCAAGCGTAATACCGCTGCACTCTTCTATCGGACAATGGAGATGCTGGGTATCAAACTCATTTCCAACCATGCCGACTATAGGCTGCTGAACAACCGGGCTCTTTCGGAGTTGACGCGTTATGGTGAATCAAAATTATTCCTCCGTGGTATCATCCCGCAAATCGGTTTCAAGTCCGATATTGTGACTTATGAGCGAAAACCGCGCCTGGCCGGGGAAACGAAGTACCCACTAAAGAAGATGCTTAGTTTCGCTTTTGAAGGTATCACCTCATTCAGCGTTGCTCCTATCCGTCTTATAGCATTGGTTGGCTTTTGTCTGTTTCTTATCAGCTTGCTCGCAGCTTGCTATGCAGCTGTCCAGAAAGTATTTGGTAACCCCGATGCCGGCTGGACTTCCTTGATCATTTCTATCTGGCTTCTCGGAGGTTTGCAGCTCATGGCAATCGGTATTATCGGTGAGTATATTGGTACGATTTTTGCAGAAGTAAAAAAGCGGCCTTTATATACAATTGATAGTATTTTGAAGCAAATGCATCCGCAAGACAGTACGCATTTTACAAAAACTTAACAAATATTTTGCATTGCTGCAGTTTTTCTGTTAGAATGTCTTACAAACAGGATACCCCCAAAATATTTCTGTTTTGTTTGCTGCTGTGTGCTCAGTAGCAATAAAAAAGCCACTCATTTGAGTGGCTTTTTTGCTTTTATCAATCCCCGCTTAGTCTTGTCTCACGGGCAGTCTCCGTTTGCTTTTCAACATAATTATGATACTTCTGATGCCAAGTTTTAATAGATACGATATAAAGAACAACGTTTGCCGCAATGAGTATGGCGATAACCGGCCAGAACCAGTTCGAAACCGCAGCTTCCTCGTAAGCCAGTCCAATTGGAGAGAAAATGACATAGAAAATGACAATCGAGAAAATCAACGTAATGGACACAGGAATAGCGTGTTTCCAAGGAACAAGATGATCTTCCCCATTCTCCGCATAAAAGACCGGTTTGATCACTTTCAATGGTTTTACTTTTGCCATGATAAGCATGAATACAACCTCGATAGCTAACAAGATTCCGTATACATGAATATAGTTGATACCAGGATCCCAATCGAATATTTGCCGGAAGCCCCATACCATCATGTAGTAAGCAACAACGTGGAATATGATGACCACTTTAGCGGCTGAAGCTGGTACACGTTTAAAGATCATCCCCATCAATACGATAACAAGGATAGGGATATTAAAGAATCCAGTGAACTGTCTGATTAAATTCCATAAGCCATCCGGTGCGTACATAAGAAATGGTGCTACAAAGAAGGAAACGAGCGCAATGATAATACCAAGGATTTTGCTGACCTTGATCAATTTTTCATCAGAAGCATCTGGTTCGAATACTGGCTGGTAGATATCAAGCACCAACAAGGTAGCGACACTATTCAAGATAGAGTTGAAGCTGCTCAGCACGGCGCCGAATAATACGGCAAGGAAAAATCCGAGCATCCACACTGGCAATACATCACCGACAAGCGTCGGGTAGCTCAAGTCTCCATTTTGGATGGAGTCACCATATAAATGATACGCGATGACACCAGGAATAAGCATGAAAATCGGGACTAGCAGCTTTAGGTATCCAGTATACAGAACGCCTTTTTGTCCTTCTGCCAGGTTCTTTGCTCCTAAAGCACGCTGGATCACATACTGGTTTAACGCCCAATAAAATAGGTTGGCAAAAAGGATTCCCGTAAAAATGGAGAAGAACGGAACATTATCCGTACTGCTGCCAATAGCATTTAGCTTTTCTGGACTATTTTGGACGATATGCTTCATCCCATCTACCATATTTCCGTTACCTAGCAGAATGAAGCCAAGTATCGGGACGAGAAAACCGATGATGACCAAACCGATACCGTTCAGCGTATCGGAAACTGCCACAGCCCTTAAGCCTCCGAAAATGGCATAAACTGCACCAACGATACCGACGAACCAAACTGTCAGCCACAATGCCTGTGTATATGTAATATCGAGAAGTTCTGGTAAATCGAATAATTGGAGGACGGATACACCGCCGGAATAAAGCATGGAAGGAATTGTTACACACATATACCCGAGCAGGAACAAAATGACGGTCAAACGCCGGACAGTTTCATCGTACCGTTTGCTTAAAAATTCCGGTATGGTGGAAATACCAATTCCAAGAAACTTAGGCAGCAGGAAGATTGCCATGATGATAGCGGCAAGGCCAGCTGTCACTTCCCAAGCCATACCTGACATATTATTTGTGAAACTCTGTCCGTTTAATCCAATCAGCTGCTCAGCCGATAGATTTGTCAGCAGCAGGGAACCAGCTATGAACAACCCAGTCAATCCACGCCCAGCCAGGAAGTATTCATCCGCCGTGCTGACATGTCCTTTCGTCATATAGTAGGATACCACTGCGACCAGCGCCATGAAAAAGGCGCAGGAAAGCAAAATAAAAATGATTTCTCCAATACTGAACATGCGATCACCCTTTATGTAAGATATGCCTGATTTTTGTCGGGCATATCTTAAGTAACCGTTATCATGCATCAGGAAACCTATTTAACAAATAATTATCATTTATCTGCCCGAATATATACGAGCTCATAGTGATCTTCCTCATGAAGTGTAACCCATGACAACTCAAGCTGCAGTGAATCACCTAGCATCTGCTTCGCTTGCTCACCGGACATCAATTGTTTTTCTGCTCTAACTGCATCTGGAACAGTGTCTACTATACACTCTCTAATTAGTCCTGAATAAATTCCGACATGGATGCTTGCTTCCACCCCTTCTACAGAAATACCTGATTTAGTGTAAGCAAAAAGAAAGATATATGTTGGTTCAAGCTCGTCCTCGATAGCAGCATCCGGGGCAAGCTGCTCTCCTGCATGCTTCCATTCCTCCAGCGGCTGCTCGATTACAGCGGAAAGAAAGTGAATTGCTTGCTGTTTAAGATCTTCCTCTGTATATCTCCTGCCTTTATTCCATGGCGTTGCTCCTGAATAAAACAATACATCCTTATTCTTTCGAACAGCTACTTGATCAGGGATTTCCTCAATTGAATGTTGGTCAGCAAGGGCTTTTTCTGCCCAAAGCTGGACACCATCTTCGTTACAATAATTAATGTAGTCATCCGTTATTCCCATCAAACCGGTCCATTCCTTTTGACCTGCTGGTGCCTCGATATCTGTAAGAACCGGCGGCAGTTCGGTGAATAACACCGTGCCGTCTGTATGTACACCAATGACCTGATCCGAAAGCTTATAGGTTGTATGTCCATCTTCCACTCCAAGCACAATAGGTGATTCGGCAAGTAACCTCTGTTTTGCCTCTATCGTATCTAGAGGACTATCACTATCGATTAACGTATACGCATTTCGATATAGCTGCGCTGCCGTAACAAAGCCCGAATCATGAATCTCCACAGCCAATCCTGCACCAGGAATCGGTAAATGATAATCCGGATCCTTTTCAGCTAAACGAATCATCACGCTATGCCTCGAGTTATCCTCCTCTACTGCTTCTGTTGCTTCCGGATAAAAAACTGCAGCAAACTGCTGTGCGATTACACGAGCATCGGTTTCTCCTTTATCCGGCAGCATCATCTGCAAGTCAAACCCAATAAGATCTCCTTTTTCATCTATATCTACAATGCCACATGGCTCTCCTTCTGCTGTGAGAAGACGCAGCACACTGCCTTGTGCTGTAACCTGCACTTCTTCAGGAAGAAATTGCTTAAGACTCTGTATTAGTTGTTTCATCCGTGTACTCCTTTTATCATTTATTCCTATTATTATGACATACAAATAAAAATACACACAACAGCTGCTGCTGTTGTGTGTCAATCATTGTCCATGGACGACCAATTTCACTTTTGACCCTACCGGATCTATAAGTGTGTAACTATTCATTTCCTGTTTTATCGGCAGTCCAACTGACTCCGCTCTTTTAATCGCTTCCTGCAGTTTCTCTTCATCCGGGAAGACAATGGTGAACCATTCCATGCCTGCTTCGTTTGGATTAACAGAAGGTGCATTAGCACCATGCCACGTATTAAGGCCAATATGATGATGATAGCACCCTGTTGAGACGAATAATGCACCAGGATAGCTAGAGACAACTGTCTGGAAGCCAAGTACATTATTATAAAATGCAGCTGCTTCACCTAGATGACGCATATATAAATGGATATGCCCCATAACAGTTCCTTCCGGAAGACCACTCCATTCATCTTCAGACGCTTCCTTCAGCAAGTTATCCCCATCCAGCGGGTCCGTTGTCATTTGGATCTCTCCATCGATCCATTTCCAGCCTGTATCTGGTTTATCCGCATAAATCTCAATTCCATTGCCATCAGGGTCGTTTAAATAAATAGCCTCACTTACTTCGTGATCAGATGCCCCAAATGGAACTCGATTCAACACAAAAAATTTCACTATATCCGCTAAATCAGCTCTGGTAGGCAGAAGCAGGGCAAAATGATACAAACCAGCATGTCGCTCCGGCATTTTTTGAAGCTCTTGACCTTCCTCCAGATAAAGCAGGATGCTGCTTCCAGTTCCTAGCGCTGCCTTCCCTGGTCCTTCTTCGATAATTTTTAAGCCAATTATTTTTGTATAATAAGCAACAGATTGCGTCAAATCTGCTACGCGTAATTTCACTTGCCCGATATATGTTTGCGGCGGTTGTTGGTAGTGCATACAATATCCCCCTCATCACTTACTTTATGTAAGTAAGTATATTTTAGATATCTATTTACGTCAAGTAACAAAAAAAGGAACACCACATTATGTGGTGTTCCTCTTATTTATGGCATTAATAGACCAACAATCGTTGCAGAAAGGAAGCTGACAAGTGTAGCACCGTAAAGCAGCTTCAATCCGAATTTCGCTACAACGTTTCCTTGTTTTTCATTCAAGCCTTTCACCGCACCGGCAATGATACCGATAGAGGAGAAGTTCGCAAAGGAAACAAGGAATACAGAAACGATGGCAATAACGCGATCACTCAAGACAAAGTCTCCGCCAGAAAGAATCTGCATCGCTACGAATTCATTGGATACCATCTTCGTAGCCATGATGCTTCCTGCATCAACAGCTTCTGACCAAGGCACACCCATAAGGAATGCGAATGGAGAGAATACATAACCAAGCAAGTCTTGGAAGCTGATACCGAAAATTCCTGAGAAGATGCTGTTGATCATAGCAATCAACGCAACAAAACCGATTAGCATCGCAGCAACAACTATAGCTACTTTAAAACCATCCATGATATATTCGCCGAGCATTTCGAAGAAGGATTGCTTCTCGCCTTTTTCTTCCTCAATCATATCTTCCTTAGGATCTACCTCATAAGGATTGATGATAGAGGCGATGATGAATCCGCCAAACAGATTCAATACAAGTGCTGTTACGACATATCGTGGGTCCAGCATTGTCATATATGAACCAACGATTGACATGGAAACAGTTGACATCGCAGATGCACAAAGCGTATACAGACGATGACGCGGCAGCAAAGCAAGCTGTTTTTTCAATGAAATGAATACTTCTGACTGACCTAGAATCGCTGATGCAACTGCGTTATAGGATTCCAGTTTTCCCAGACCATTTACTTTGCTAAGTGCAAGACCGATATATTTAATGATGAAGGGAAGGATCTTCCAGTATTGAAGGATACCTATCAATGCCGAGATGAAGACGATCGGCAGCAGCACATTCATAAAGAATGTGGATTCTTCTACATTCACTAATCCGCCGAAGACGAAGTTAATTCCTTCAGCAGCGTAGCCAAGTAAGAGATTAAATCCATCAGAGATACCTTTTACTAAGATGTTACCTACTTCTGTATTCAATAGAATGAATCCAAGTACAAGCTGCAGGATGATCATGATGATGATCGGGCGAATCTTAATCATTTTTTTATTCGAACTAGCAATCCAAGCTAATCCCAGAAACACGAATAAACCGATGATGCCGATAATATAACTCATGTTGTTCCCCTTTCGCGTATATAGCCAAAACTGCGACGATGTTAATCATCAAAGTAAAACATATTTTTCACAACGTGTCCTATTATGCCATATTAATTACATATTACGTAGAACTAAATTAAAAGTAATTCTATTAACAATATTCAAACTACTAACCTAAGTGCACAGCCTCGTCTTATCAAAGACAAGGCTGCCAATTAGTGGGGTGAATCTACACTCAGAACGACCATTTCATCGTAGGTGACAGCTTCTCTTAGTTTAGCTGCTGTCGCCATAGATATACGTTCTTCCTGTACATATTCATGAATTGCATCCCTCTCCATCCGGATTGCGCGCATCCGGAACTTATGAAGCTGCTCTTGAAATGCTTCATCGCTTTCAAAGGAGCGATAGCGTCCGACTAGTTTCTTATTGTATAGCTGTGTCACAATCAAAGCTTCATGTCGGTTGGCAGTAGTCGTCTGCTCCCGTATCGCATCAATAGCTGCTTGGGCGCCAGCAGCCCGCAATTGTTTTATTTCATTGCCTACATCTGGATTCATACTAAGAATCTGTTCAGCATGCATCTCCCAATTTTCTTTCCAGCGCTTGCGGAATTTACGGCGTATCCTGGCAATCTGGAATGCCCGTTTAAACCTGCTGAAAGTGGTATTGACGAGGTATTGCTCCGGCTGTGTGATAATGACCTGGTATAACTGATAAGCATCCTCTGAAACAACCTCTTTTGATGCCATGTCTTTGATGCGTCTCTGCTCTGCTTCCCTTCCGACCTTAATCAAAGATTCAATCGTCTGCTTGTTCGGATCTTGCAATATTCCTTTTTCGAGATCGACAAGCTGCTCCTCCAAGTCACGTACAACCAAGTTAACTGCCAGCTGCGTTTCCCTGACTGCATCTGCTTGGAGCTGATTAATCGTCTGCTTAAGGATAAGTCGATATACCTCTTTGAAGGAAAGCAGGCCATCATCACTTTTAAACGGCTTTGGAATCAAGGTCGGTAACGCTGCAGCTGCAAAAATCAGACTAAGCAGAATCACTCCTGTTGCGACGAACAATACCGTATTCCGCATTGGGAACAGTGAGCCATCGTCCAAATAAAAAGGAATGGACAAAGCAGTTGCCAGTGTTATTGTTCCATGGATTCCACTGGTAGCCATAATAAGCGCATAATAACCACGTCCGACAGTTTCTGTATCCTCTGTATTCAGTTTGTATTGATAATTCCTGGATATAAAACGTTCCATCCGGCTTTTTGGCGGTATCGTAAAAGGCTTGTATAAGCTGTACACCCAAAGGAAGCGGATAACGAACAAAGCGATAAAGACGATGATAATAACCCCGAACAAGCGCCCCATCCCGATTTCGTCCGTATCTTGAATTCCCTGATACACTTCTGGCAATAAGAAACCTAACAATACGAATACAAGACCATTCAAAACATATTCGACAATAGTCCACGTATTATTTGACAGGATTTGGAGCTTAGTTGTTGTCTGCTGCAAGCGATCACGTTCAATTCCGTGAATGATACTAGCGGCTACCACAGCCAAAATCCCTGAAACATGCACCTCTTCCGCCAGTACATATAGGAAGAACGGCGTCATGACCTGCAGGACGATAAGCATGGAATCATCCTGGAAGCCATATTTCATCAGCTGCAGACGGATGGTGACAATCACATACCCAGCCACTGCCCCGATGACCAAGCCGCCTAATGAAACGAACAAAAATTCCACTGATGCTCCCCCGAACGAAAAGACGCCTGTCAGCGCAGCAGCAAGCGTAACTTTGAAAGACACGATACCGGCTGCATCGTTGAGCAAGGACTCTCCTTCTAGTATTGGCATCACATTCGATGGCAGCTTCAATCCACGCGTAATTGATTTCACCGCCACATTATCTGTCGGCGATATCGTTGCAGCTAAGGCGAAGGCAACGGCCAGCGGCATAGACGGAATAAGCCAGTGAATCAAAAAGCCGCCTAGTCCGACAGTAAGAAATACAAGTCCAAAAGCAAGGAGTATAATTGGCGTCCGCAGCTGCCATAACTCTTTTCGAGATGCTTTTTGACCCTCACTGAATAGGAGTGGAGCAATTACACAGATCATGAATAATTCGGGCTCGAATTCCAGTGATATATGAAGTGGAAGAATAGATGCAGCTAAACCTAAGATAATCTGGATCAGTGCAAGCGGCAGAGGCAGTATTTTACTGACTGCAGTCGAAAGGAGAACGGCTAATAATAATACGAACAATGCTGTAAAGAAACTCATGCTGTTTTTCAACCCTACCTTCAAATAATATAGCTAGTTTACGTTACTTCATCTTTTTCACTCAAAAAGACCGCTGCCATAAGGAGCGGTCTTTATTTTTAGAAGAATGTCATTCGATAGGAACTATTGAACTCTGCTTCCGGCGCCAATTTCTGTATCCCGGCCTTTTGTGATAGAACTCCTGCTGAATCCGTTGTATCAGCTATTCCGAACCATGGCTCGATACATACAAAAGGAGCTATCGTACCTGATGCTGCATCATACTTGGACCATATTCCGACATATGGAAAATCCGGCATAGATACTGCCACACCATTTCCCTTGTCGGATTGGAGACGAACTTCTTCGATGTGATCGTAAACAATGGCATCATTCTCGAAAAGTGCTGCCTGAATCGGCATAGCTGGCAATACAGCAGGCTGCTCTTTTTCACGGATTAATCCATCAGCCAGCGCATATGCCGTGACTTGTTTGTCTTGTACTGATTTCAAGTGAAGCTTATAATCGGCAGCATATTCACCCGAAGTGAGCGGGACACGAAAAGCAGGATGCGCACCTATAGAAAAGTACATCACTTTTTCCTTTTCCAAACTGTTCACTTTCCAGTCCACATGCAGCTGATCAGCCTCCAAGCGGTAACGAATCTCCACTCGGAATTCATAAGGATACACACCTTGGTATTCCCCATTGGCATCTTTTGTGAATGTAACAGAAGCAGTTTGTACGTCTGATACTTGAAAAACGGCATCCCGCAGGAAACCATGCTGGGTAAGTTCGTATATCTTACCTTCTGCTGTGTACTGTCCATCCTTCAATCGACCGACAATCGGGAACAAAACAGGAGAAACGCGCCCCCAATAGGCGGCATCTCCGCTCCACATATAAGAAAGCTGCGTTTCTTTATGCAGTACGCTTCTCACTTCTGCTCCAAGATCAGCAATCTCGACTACCAGTGTTTCATTTTCGAGACGTATCATGCTTGTCCCACCTCTAAGATCTTCTTGCGAATCGCTTCTGCAACGCCATGTGCGTTATTGGAAGTCGTAATAAAATCGGCAGCGTCCTTTATAGCTGGAATAGCGTTATCCATAGCCACGCCGCAGCCCGCATACTGGATCATGGATAAATCATTTCCATTATCCCCAATTGCCATTACCTCTTCCCGTTTGATTCCAAGCTGCTCGGCCAAATTTTTCACCGCGCTGCCTTTGCTGGCTTCCGGATGAAGTATTTCATAGAAATACGGCGCGCTCTGTACCATCGTAAATCGTGCTTTCCATTCATCCGGTACATTGGCAATCGTCTCGCTTAACCGCTCCGGCTCATCAATGAACATCACCTTTGGAACGAGCACATCCCGTGGAATTTCATCGACAGCCCGGTAATGCAACGGCATCTTCGTCATGAATGATTCCAAGACAGTATAGTTACTGATGTTCCTGTTCGATGTATACAAGTTTTTCGAATCAAAGTAATGCATTGGCGTATTGAGTTTCAAACTAAGCTGATGCAAGTCTATAAAGTCATCGTAAGATAAAGATAATTGCGATACCACTTCATTCGTGTGGGCATTCTGAACGAGTGCACCGTTGAAGGCAATGACAAAATCTCCGTCTTCATTCAGGATCAATTCTTCTAGGTACCGATACACACCATGAATTGGTCTGCCTGTACACAGAACAATTTTAACCCCAAGCTTTTTAGCTTCCTGAAGTGTTTCATGTACTTCCATTGTGACTTCATGCTGATCATTCAATAACGTCCCATCCATATCTATTGCTACGAGCTTATACATACTTCTTCCCCCTTTTTAGTTGTTTGCTATGTATTCTCTTTATCAGTATATCGAAAGTAAACTCGCTTCGGTGCTATAAACCTTTATAGTAGGCTGCGATTTTCCTGATAACTTTACAGCCATTCCTCTGGAATACCCGCTGCATGGTCAGATTTTCTGCATGGGTACTGCCTTCATAAACAACTGCACCCATTTCTTTCAGCATCCTTAAACTGGCGGCGTGGACAACTTGTCCTAAACCTCTGACGCGAGCTGGCGGTAAGGTGCCGACATAATAAATGCGACCTTCTCCATCACTTCCTGGTTCCAGATGAGGAATTGTCATGGCAACTGGTATATTCTCCTCATAAATGATTCGGCAGCTGTCTTTCCATTTTTCTCCTAGAAGGGCTTTTACGTCATCCAGCTGATTTTCTATCGAACGTGAAGAGGCACGATTAGCTGACTGCTCCATACTGGACTTCCATATCTCCAAAAATCTTTTTTCATCTGTTTCACCCATTCCGATAGCTTCCCAACGATAACTAGGAGAAAGCGGCTGTACGTCTTCCAGTTGTTTACGATACAGGTATTTCTTTGCAAATAGATCATATCCATAATCGGACAAAAGCGAATGAAAGGTGTCATAATGTTTATCTTCTGTACATACAGTTACTCTAGCATGAATAGAGGAGATTTTACCCATGACACTCTCCGCATGCTGGAGCAGCTTCTGCAAACTCTCTGCAGAAGCCGGCCTTATTTGCTCGATATCGACTTGATTCGAGAAACGCGCGAACTGAAAATGAGCTGCAGTGTCTACCATTTCAATTCATCCAGCAGCTTTTGAAGTCCGATAGCTTCATCTTCAGAAATGTTCCAATGCGCTATTTCTTCCTTGATAGATGCCAACGAGCCGTATTCCCTGACAAATCCATTCAGACGAGCTGTGATTGTGGAGGCATGGAATGCTGCTTCATTTGGAAAGTTCACCATCAGCTGCTCCGTCGCCTTTTTAAAACGTTTCAAGTAGTACTTCTGGTGATGCGGTTCTGCTTCGGTAAAATCATGCAAAGGAGCTATTTCTGTATATATAGGTTCTTCTCGGTCACCTTCCAGCTGCAGTTTTACAGCTTCCATTAATGTTTTCTGTTCGGCATTCCGATACATCAGCAGACTGATATACTGCCTTTCTTTATACGCTGGCCGGTTCGGATTATGATCATTCCAGAATTTGCGCAGCAGCTGTTCTAGTGAAATTGCATCTGGATCGAAGGATACTTCGAGTGTTTCGGTGTGATCACCCATCTGCCTATAAGTCGGGTTCGTTTTCGTTCCTCCGGCGAATCCGACTCTCGTACGGAGGACACCTGGCAGCTGACCGAAATTCGCTTCTGGACTCCAAAAGCATCCCATACCGAACACAAGCGTATCGATTCGTTTATTTTCTAGCATGCGCTGCTCAATAGCTTGTATGTTTATGTCCATATACCTATCTTCCCCTTCCATAATAGAGAATTAGAACTGTAAATCAATTCCACATCATTCGGCAGTAGTTGACGCTTTACATACGAATATTCCCATTATTTGACTAACGAATCATCATTCCAACAAGGTTTTCCTATGCTATTATGTGACTTATGAACCAGGTTGTAAGCAGGAGCTATTTCAATTTTTAATGATCATGACAACACGTGTTAACTTCCTATAAGCCTGCTCGTTATAAAAAAGGAGGAAGAAAGTAAGATGATGACAATTCCTGGCAGCATGGGAACACGTGCATTGCCACGTATCAAGCGTACGTATATGCGTCCGCGTATCGTCGCGTTCATTCCCGCTCACAATGAAGAAAAATCTATTCAAGACTGTTTGACGGGCTTAAAAGAGCAGGTACTGCCAAGCGGTGTCGAGCTTGACGTGTTTGTAGTAGCGGACAATTGCACTGACCGGACAGAAGAGGTAGCAAAAGAAACCGGCGAAGAACTCGGATTATCTATTGAAATAATCGTAACAGAAAACAACAAACAGAGAAAAGTCGGAGCACTTAATGCCGTCTGGAAAGCTATATACGGAGACAACATGGATATTTATGAAATGGAACGGACCGATTTCGAGATTGCATATCAGCGCTCTGTCAAAGGTATCCTTGGGATGGATGCTGACAGCAGACTAGCACCGCGTGCTTTGCAGCATTTATGGGATGGATTGATGAGTTCCCGGAATATTGGCGGCGTAATGGCGAAATATACGATGCGAATGCCGAAAAAGAAGAGCTTGCTGTCCAAGGATGACCCTTATTATGAGGAAAAGCTTGCTAGCGGTGAATATGGCGGTCCCATGTCCAGGTGGTGGACGCACCAGCAAAAACAGGATATGGCGAGCTGGCTTCTCAGCCTGCAATACCGCGGCGGAAGCACGTATGTACTTGGTGGCCAGGCTACGCTTTTCCGACCAGAGGCATTGTATGAAGTAATGCAAAGCAACAAGCTGGATGGACCTTGGCAGAATGATACAGATGTAGAAGATATGCTGTTGACGTGGCAGCTTCAGAAAAACGGTTGGAAAACACTGATTAGTCCGAATGCCCGCTGCTTTGTTGATGCCATGCGCTCTTATCACACTTTCCGCAATCAGCGGGTAAAATGGAGCTCTGGTACTGTGAACTTGCTGACTGATCGTGATCTGATGATGAAAACGAGGCATACCGGTCATTTGTGGCGCTCACAACTCAAGACAATGATGGATTTGCTTGTGCGTGTTTTCTTCGTCCTGCTTTTAGGTGCTGCCATTGCAACAGATCAATTCCTGTGGTCGTGGGTATGGGTAATACCGATTGCACTCGCCTCGGTACTCAACACGATACTGGCGTTGAAAACGCCGATGCATCGACCCATAGACGTAATCCTTGCTTTCCTGCTGATAAGTCCGGAGTTATATTTATGGGTCAATCTGATGACATTCGCACAAGTCTGGGCCGAAAAATTATCCAATGATAAAAAAGACGGCTGGGCCAATCAGTACCAAGCAGAGGCAGGTAAAACAAGAAGCAAGCTTCTGCAAGGTGTCCTTGCTGCGCTATTGTTCATTAGCATTGCCGTTTTTGCTTGCTACTATTTCCGTGATTATCTTACAAGTGAAGCTGTCCAGCAAGCGACGAAGCCATACTTGATGGCCGGCTGGATCGGACTGACTGGACTGACTGTTTTCATGTCCTTCATTATGATCTATCAAATCTGGACATTACGCACCAGACACAGCGCGTGAATTGACAGGCTGCCCTTTCCCTGGGCAGCTTGTATGTTTTATACTTGTAGCAATAGACAGAAAGAAGGGATTCCTTTGTTGTTCCGGCCTTGCATTGATTTACATAATGGAAAAGTAAAACAGATTGTCGGCTCGTCGATTACAGATGAAAATGATCATGTTATTGAAAATTTCGTATCCGCGCATGATTCTGCCTACTATGCGGATCTTTTCAAGGAGAAACAAATTGCCGGCGGACATGTCATCATGCTTGGTCCTGGAAATGAAAAGGCTGCGATAGAAGCATTAAAAGCTTATCCAGGCGGCCTGCAGATCGGCGGAGGTATTCGACCAGAGAATGCAGCGGACTATCTCGATGCTGGAGCCAGCCATGTAATTGTCACATCTTATATTTTCCATGATGGCATGCTTGATGAGGATCGGCTGCGTAAAATGAATGAAGCTGTCGGTAAAGAACAACTCGTCATTGATTTAAGCTGTACGTCTCATGATGGCAAATGGTTTGTCGCAACGGATCGCTGGACGAAGCGGAGCAGCTTCGAGGTCAATGCAGAGAATTTGGAGATGCTAGCGGCATTTTGCGATGAATTTCTCATCCATGCCGTTGATGTGGAAGGAAAACGGAATGGCATTCAAGAAGAGCTAGTCTCCCATTTGGCTGCACATATGCCCATTCCCGCAACGTACGCAGGGGGTATTCGTTCCCTTGAAGATATCGACCTTTTCCGCCAGCTGACAGATGATCGAATGTGCTATACCATCGGCAGCGCGCTCGATTTATTCGGCGGTGATATTCCTTTGGAAGCTGTAGTATCCAAGGAAAATAACTAAGACCCTCCCAAGATCGGAAGGGTCTTTTTTATTTCAGTTTATCTGTAAAATTCGAGAGGAAACCTTGTGCTTTCTCTGTCAGATTTCCGACGACATCATTAGCCTGATCCGTTACGCCTTGTGCAGCTTCTGTACCTTGTTCTACCGCTTCTTGACCTAATGCTGTCCCATGTTCTGTCAGCTCAGCAGCCTGATCTGCTAGACTATCGACGCCTGCTGCTTCTGTCACTTGGTCGACAGCTTGCTGCGCTTGCTCGGTTACTTGCTCACCGTTCAGCAGCTCACCTGCTTTGTTCACAAGCTCTTCTGGTGCTATGTCACTTATCTTATTCCCGATAAGCTCTTTGAAGGAATCAAAAATGCCCATATAAACACCTCCTATGGGTTCACTATATGGCATGCGCGCTTGCTATACAACTCATATGAAGCTATTTCCATGTAAAGAATCTGTGAACATTCTATAGCTGAGCTGTATATTCCCATACATCCGCCAAAGACATCTCCAAGGACCGGGTTGGCTCCCATTTGAGTGCCCTGATTTTTTCCGACATCATCGGCAGCTTCATTTCCATTGCTTCTTCTGTTTCAGACCGAATGGTAAAGTCAAAGCTGCTCACTTGGCGGAAGAGTGACAGAATTTCACCTAAAGAAACCCATCTACCAGAAGTAATTTCATATGTCTCTCCAGCTGTTCCTTTAAGAAATAGTGTTTCATAAGCCGTGACTAAATCTCTGACATCGATAAAATCTCGTGTCACAGCTGCATTACCAACCTGGAATTGTGATTTCCCGGATGTCTGCAGCTGTCTTAACTGCTTCGCAAATAATGTACACACGCCATTCGAAACTCCAGGTCCAATGATGTTGGAGGGCTTGGCGATGATCACATCGACCTGAAAAAGATTATGCCATGCCAGACCAACAGTCGTCTGCATCGTTTTCGTAAGACTGTATGGATGAGTCGGAGATGCTGCATCGCTTAGTTCATCCTGCAGCACACTTCCAGCTATCACCACACGCGTCGATAGTCCAAGAACCCGTACAGCTTCAACGAGATGCAGCGTCGAATCCACATTTGCCTGCCAGCTTTTAAAAGGTCTTTTCCATGATTCTGGCACACTGTTTTCCCCAGCAAGGTGCAGGATATAATCCGGATTCGTCTTCTCCAGCAATGCATGTACAGCGGCTTTATCACTTAAATCCAGAGAATGAATATGCAAGTTTTCTTGCATTAGGTCCAGCTTTGTCAGCCGAATCACAGCGTGAACAACATAGCCTTTACCCAAGAAATGCTGTACTGCATGTTTTCCAGTAAATCCGCTCGCTCCAGTAATCAAGATCCGTTTACTCATGTGTACCTCCTATCAGACAAGATAGATATCCTCAAACAATTGTGTCCACAGCGCATTATTTCCTTCCCAAATCTCGTTATTTGGCAGCTCTACGCTGTAGACATTGTTAAGCGGCCAATGCTTTTCAATAATCCCCGAAACTGGTCCATGGTTGACAACTAAAATACGGAAGTCATGGCTGATGATAGAACGGAGTACGCGCTCCAGCTCCGCTGTTTCTTTAAAAGAGGCGTTCGTCCTGACAAATAAAATGCGCTGAGCTTTATGGAGACTCTCAAGAAGTCGATTAGCCCTGCGGTCAAGCTTCGCTTTTACCTGCGGATACATACGTAATTGGGTCAAACTGTTACGCATGGTATCAAAATCATGATTGGAATAGATAACATTTCTTTCGTCCAGCACAAGCAGCATTTGTTCTGTTGCCTTCCCGATAATGCGCAGATTCTCCCGGAGCATAAAATCTGCAAATCTCTTTTCAAACAGCTCTCTCACTTTGGGTAATTGGGGAGTACCCATCCAATCGAGCGGGCCGGAAAACGGACGAAGACCATTCTTTTTCAGCTGAATCGCGCCCAGACATAAATCACCAAGACTGAATACCGCATCATAGCCGCCTTTTATCTGGTCGTTTCCCAAGCTTCATTCTCCTTTCGCAATCTCCCCTCCCTACCATATATTCGCTTACTGTTCTTACTGGCAGGGCATCTTGTACATTGCGAGGAAAATCACGACAGCTGCCACGTCCTTTTAATGCCTTCGTAAATACCAATAGCTGGATCCCAACCCAATCCAGCCGCTGCTTTCTTGTTACATAGACAGCTGTGGGATATATCGCCTGCTCTTTCAGATGTAAATGTAATGTCCAGTGAGGCACCCAGCTGTTTGAAACATGTTGCCAAATCGAGAATGGACGTGCTGGTACCAGTGCTAGCATGAAAGATTCCTATTTGATCTGCCTTCATTGCCTTAAGATTCGCCGTGACAATGTCTTTGACAAAGATGAAATCACGCGATTGAGAGCCATCCCCGTGAATCATGATAGGTTCTTTTCGTTTCAGTTTTTCAGTAAAAACAGCCACTACCCCACCTTCCCCTTTTGGCCTCTGCCCCGGACCGTAGACATTTCCATAGCGAAGGATGGTATATGGAAGCTGATACATGTTGTGGAAAAGCTTAATATAATATTCTGCCGTCAATTTGGAAGTCCCATAGAATGAGATCGGTTTAACTGGATCATCCTCTGTGATGGGCAGCTTGATCACATCTCCATAAACTGCTGAGGTAGAGGCAAAGATGAATTTCTTCACACCGGCTGTCCTGCTTGCTTCCAGCATATTGATAGTACCGCCGATATTCACATCAGCATCATAAACCGGCGCAAGAATACTCTTTGTTACATCTGCCTGAGCTGCAAGGTGAAAGACAACATCCGGCTCTTCCTCAATTACCGCACGATAAGCATCCGCACTTTTCACATCAAACTGATACAGTTTAACATCTTGCGGAACTGCTTCATTTCCGGAGTCGCTTGCAGAAAGATCATCCAAGATTACAACTTCCGCTTGCTCCTCCAGCAAAGCATTAACTAAATGACTGCCAATAAAGCCCGCCCCGCCTGTTACGATCGCTTTCATTGTCCCCCTCCTTCAACTCTTTGCAGCGTATCTTTTATAGATTTCCATAAGATGATCCACACCCGCTTCCATGGACCAATGTGACATCCCCCACTCCTTCGCTTGTTCACCAAGTACTTTTCGATAAGGCTCATCGTCAAGCAGCGTTTGGATGGCACTGTGTAACGCTGCAGTATCAGCTTTGGGGATGACTAAGCCTGTAACGCCGTGGTTAACCATTTCCGGCAGTCCCCCAGCATCACTGACGATGACAGCTCTTCCGCTAAGCTGTGCTTCTATCACACTTAAAGGCTGGTTATCTATCAAACTTGGACTTACCACTATATCCGCAAGCTTCAAAATGCTTGGTACGTCTTCCCGCTTACCAGTGAAGACTACATGTGCTTGCAGACCGGCATTCATCACCCGGTTCTGCAGCTGCTGTTTGTGCCTTCCTTCACCGATCATCCAGCAAACCCAATCCTGACGATCCTTCAATGAAGCCAGTGCATCGACAAGATAGCCTAGTCCTTTCAATTCAATCAAGCGCCCTGTGTAGACAATAAGTTTCTTTCCGGGAGGAACCTGCATCGTTGTAGGTAATGCCTGCTGCTCGAGAAACCTACCGATAGAAAAACCGTAATGCAGCTTCTCAAATTGCCCATTCGGGACAGCGAAATCCTCCACCAGAATGTTACGCAGCCAGTCATTGGCAACAATGGTAACACTTGCACTTTGTGCTCCCAGCTTCTCAATATGATCGAAGTATGCCTCTGCCAAATGAGAAGTAGATGACTTTTGGGAACTTTGCAAAATATGGCGCATCTCATGAGATACCAAACCATGCAAAGTTGCGATAAGCGGCACTCCATCAGGCTTGACTCTATCCAATGCTACCGTTGAAAGAACATCCTGAGTATGAATGATGTCATAATCGTGCAGTCCAAATTCAGCCGCTGCAAGTTCATATGTGTACCGCTGGGTTTCCATATACTCGATATAATTATTTCGATACATTTCCGGATACTTACTCCGCGGCAGAATACTGCTGACATAGGGAACCCAGCGTTCTCTTGGGATCAATTTATCTTTCCCAACGAGATGGACATACGAATTCTCTCCGCCATAGCCGAGAATGTCAGCAGTATGTCCCATCTCTTCTAAACGAGTCTTCAATTGCGACATATAATTCCACACACCGCCTAGATGCGGAATGGACCAGTAAGTTGCTAATAATATTTTCATCGTTTACCTCCCGCGCTTCAGACGCCCACTATACAGCCCTATCAGTATATGGAGGACCGAAAAGCATGTGCCTGGCAAAAAAAGCTTCCCATTATGAACGGGAAGCTTCTATTCTTTTGGTACAGCAGCCAGGATATCCAAATCAGGAATCGTGACCCTATGATTATTGATCCATATTGTTTTGGAGCCATTTTCGTTAGCCGTAATTGGGAAATTATACACTTTGCTGTAAGGTTCAAACGGAACTGGTGTGGCTGGAATAAGCTTGGGAGGCATCGCTGATGCAGCAGCTGCCCTTTTCGCTAGTTGAGCTGACTGCTGCTTTTCCTCTATTTCGGTCGATGCTGCAAGAGAAGTTGTTAGACTCCTGTGATGCAGAAAAGATCCTCCCCAGTTAGTTCCTCCGCTTCGATATTGATTTGCCATTATCATCACCTCTTCCCAGCCAGTATATGAATCTACCGGGTTCTTGCCATTCTTTCGCAAAACCCGGTGCATCAATCCAATCCCTTCTGTCAATCCATCCATATACTAATCAACGAAAATACGCTTAGAAAACAGCGGTTTTAAAGGAGGTTATTTGTGAAGGTTTTAACTGTTTTAGGAACACGACCAGAAATAATCCGACTGTCTCTCATTATCAAAAAACTGGATCTGCTCGCAGATAAGCATATTCTCGTACACACAGGCCAGAATTACACCTCCACCTTGAGTGATGTATTCTTCACTGAAATGCAGATTCGAAAACCAGACTATATCTTGTCGCAAAGCCAGCAGACACTAGGGGAACAGCTCGCAACCATGTATAAGGAAATGGAAGCGATCCTGCTCGATGAAAAACCTGACAAAGTACTTGTTCTCGGAGACACCAATAGTGCACTAAGCGCTTTGCTTGCTGAGCGGATGCACATACCGGTAGTTCATATGGAGGCGGGCAATCGCTGTTTTGACTTAGAGGTGCCGGAAGAGAAAAACCGGCGGGTCATTGATGCAATCTCCAGCCTCAATTTACCGTACACGCCCGGAAGCAGGGAAAATCTGCTGCGTGAAGGTCTGCCTGCAAAACGTGTTATCGTATCCGGCAATCCAATTTATGAAGTATTGAAACACTATGATTCTGACATTCGCAAGAGCCGGATATTGAAAGAGCTTAAGCTGAAGAACAAAGAGTATCTTCTGACGACTATCCATCGGGCGGAAAATGTCGATCACCCCGATCGGCTACGTGAGATCCTTCTTGGTTTAAGTGAGACAGCAGAGAATCTTCAAAAACGGATGATATGCAGCATCCATCCGCGCACAAAGTCCAAAATCACAAAAACGGACGAATTGACACTTAGTCCACTCGTCGAATTCTACGAACCTTTCGGCTTTTTTGACTTCGTCACATTAGAAAAGTACGCCTTCCTTGCCCTGACTGATAGCGGCACTGTACAGGAAGAATGCTGCCTTTTCCGCGTCCCAACTGTTACTGTCCGCAAAACGACAGAACGTCCTGAAACGGTTGCATGCGGCAGCAACATGGTATCTGGCATTGACGCAGCAGCTATCGAGCGGTCCGCCATGATTATGGCTGCCAGTTCAAAAGATTGGGAGTTCCCTGCAGGATATGCAGATTCCCACGTTTCGGATAAAGTGATTAAAATTCTTTTAGGAGGTTTGGAGATTGTATAAGGATAAAACAATTTTCATTACAGGGGGAACGGGTTCTTGGGGGTATGAGCTTGTAAAACAGCTGCTGCTCCATGACCCTAAGGAAATACGGATTTTCTCCCGTAATGAATCCCATCAATTCACAATGAAGCAGGAATTCAATAATAATCCTAAACTTCACTTCAAAATAGGCGATATCCGGGATCGGGATGCATTAATCGAGGCTACGGACGGAGCAGATTATGTATTCCACCTGGCTGCACTGAAACACGTGCCCGTTTGTGAAGATCAACCACTGGAAGCACTCAAGACAAATGTTATCGGAACCCAGAACGTCATCGAGGCTGCTATTCACCATAACGTTGATAAAGTCATCTATATTTCCACAGACAAAGCTTCTGATCCAGCCAATTTCTATGGATTGTCCAAAGCAATGGGGGAACGGCTGATCACGCATGCCAATACGTTGCACGCCAATACGACATTCGTCTGCATCCGCGGCGGGAATGTACTCGGCACAAATGGAAGTGTCATCCACGTTTTCAAAAAGGCTATAAAGCAAAAGGGAAAAATCGGGATAACAGATCCCAATATGACCCGCTTCTTCTTGACTGTCGAAGATGCCATCAAACTTGTTTTCAAAGCTACTTCCGAAGCAGTCGGCGGAGAGATATTCATTATGAAAATGCCGGCAATCAAAATTACCGATTTGGCAAAAGTCCTGATGGAATCATCCGGCAGTACCGACGTAGAATTCGAAATACTAGGTATTCGACCGGGTGAAAAGATCCACGAGCTGCTTTTGACTGTAAATGAAAGCCACTCTGCCATTCTTTATGATGAGCGCTACTTCGTCATTCTACCGGATATCAAATCCGAAGCGATAAAGAAACGGTACAAAGACTACAAGAAGGTGGAAATCACCAACTACAACTCCAGCCAAAACCTGCTATCCATGGAGGAAATCAAGACCATGCTATCCAAAGGCGGTTTTATCTGATGACAAAGATACTTATCCTCGGCGGTAAAGGTATGGCAGGACATGTGATGTATGAGTACCTGCGCAGACAGCCGGAATATGAGGTCCGCTTCACATCCCGCGACAAGACGGATAAGAGCAGTATTTATCTTGATGTTACGGATACAATTTCCCTAGAGAAACTAATAGCTTCTGAGAACCCTGATATTGTGATCAACTGTACCGGTATCTTGAACGCAGCTGCTGAACAGGATCCCTTGCTCGCTTTCCGCGTCAATAGCTTACTGCCTCACCAGCTTGCCGCTTTCATGGAAAGGCAGCAAGGACGCCTGATTCAAATCAGTACAGATTGCGTATTTTCAGGTGATAAAGGACGTTACACAGAATCTGATTTCCGGGATGGAAATTCTGTCTACGCCCAATCTAAGCAGCTCGGCGAAGTAACAACTGCTCCTCACCTCACTATTCGCACTTCCATCATCGGACCTGAGTTGAAAGACGATGGCATCGGCCTCTTTCATTGGTTCATGAGTCAAAGCGGCGAGATAAAAGGTTACGAACGTGTTTTCTGGAATGGGGTAACAACGCTTGAATTAGCAAAAGCGACTCATTTCTTTATTCAGCAGAAGACGAGCGGTCTTTTTCATTTATGTCCTTCAGATACGATCAGCAAGCTTGACTTGCTGCTGTTATTAAAAAGTGTATACGAAAAAGACGACGTCCAGATCATTCCAGACGACGTCCATGTATTGGATCGGACAATTGTAAACACAAGGGTTTCACCAGCATATGCTGTACCATCTTTTCGCGAGATGCTCGAAGAACAAAGAAAATATTACCCTTTGCTATCATCCTGAACACCTAATGCAAGCAGCATCTGTTTGAATGATGCTGCGTACGCAGAGTAATGGAAACGCTCCTTTACATGGCGGATGGCGTTTTCCCGTATCCGATTACGGAGCTCGGTGTTTTCCATCATTTCCTTTGCTTCCCGAAGTGCGGAATCCATGTCGCCGATTTGATAGTACTTGCCAGTTTCATTATGAATGACTGCTCTTCTGACGCCATCTGAATCTGTCGTAACGACTGGACAGCCGCAGCTGATTGCTTCCAGCACAGCATATCCAGCTCCTTCGACTTTGGAAGTGGCCAATAGGAAGCCGCCGGAATCAGCAATTAAGGAAAAATAATACGACATATCTTGATGCGGGACATCTGGCAGGATGGAGACATGACTCCTCAGCTGCAAGCTGTCCAGCATTTGTTCAAAAGCAATATTCTCATTAGGTTCCGCTAAAGAAGGATCATGGAACATATAAAGCTGCAAATCCGGCCGCAGTTCTGTAAGCAGCTTATGACCGATTTTCAAAAATTCACGCCAATTCTTATTGTCTTCAATTCTGCCAATCCAAGCAATGATAGGTTTTTTTGCTGCAGTTCCGGGCAAGTAGGTAAAGGCGCTTGCATCAAAGCAATTATCAAAAGCAAATGTCGGCGTATTCGGATAGAACTCCTGATAGATATCTGCTATATGATCTGTCATGGGATGCAGCAAAGCATTGGCATAGTTATTCACAATCGGTACAGCCATTTTCAATTGGGAATAAGCTAATTCCTTCGGTCCGAACCCCTGCACTTCCAGAATCAGTTTTCCCTTGAAGCCAAGCCTGCGAAAACGCGGGAAGCTGAGAAAATCGGAGGTTACGATTGCCGCGTCAAACTCGTTTTCATCAAATATTTGCTTGAGTTCGGTGTCCTCATTCGTAATATATAATGGCGCGCCATGGTCATTTACTAAGTCCCGACGTTTCCCATAATACAGAAAATGTGAAGAGATACCCACAAGCTCCAGGGCTGCCCGCCGTTGTCTATTGAGTGTTTCAACACCGCCGCTCGGTACGTAAAACACAAATAACACCTTCATGTCCTGCCTCCTTCATTAGGCGTGCCAAAGTTCATCCTTACCATGCTTATGCTGGAGCAGCGATTTTATGACGACTAGAGGAGGAAGCAGACTTGCTGCCAAAAGTAACGATCATCATCCCATTTTATAATGACAAATATGTCCCTCATGCTATTCAAAGCGCCTTAGATCAAACATATCCGAACATTGAGGTACTGCTTGTTGATGATGGGTCCACAACTGAAATGGATAAGCTCGAACCGTATATGGAACATATTACGTATGTACGGAAGGAAAACGGTGGTACAGCTACCGCCTTGAATCTCGGTATTGAAAAAAGCACTGGAGAATATATCGCCTGGCTCAGCTCCGATGATATGTTCCTGCCAGAGAAGATACAAGTGCAGATGAACTATATGCTTGCCAACAACGCACTTGTAAGTTTTGCGAACTACCATTTAATAGATAAAGATAATCAAGTTTTTTACCCTTGGTGCGGCAAACGTTTTTCTCCTGCCAATAATGAGAAGGAAGTCTACGAATCTTTCCGTACGGAAAACCCGGTTAACGGATGTACGATCGTCGCGCGAAAAGATGTCTTTGACACGACTGGCCTTTTCAATCCGGGCTTTTTGTATACCCATGATTATGATATGTGGTTCCGGATGCTCCTCACAGGTTTCCACATGCATTATATAGATGAAGTGCTGATCCATTTCCGATCACACGCAGAGTCCGGCACATCCAGATTCCAGCCTCAAATTAAGCATGAAATCAAGACAATAGAAGATTATTACCGCCCAATACTGGATGAATACCTGGATAAATATGCATCGTTCAATCAAAAGGAGTCAACATGATGGATAAACAGCAATTCAAATTACTGATCAAACGGGCTCCAGCGGGCTATACCCTTCCGGATGTCCGTTTCTTCCCGCTGATGGAAAATCACCGCAAAACAACTTAAAGGTGGCTGCCTATTATGAGAATACTGCTTGTTTCCTATTATCCGCTTCCGCATGTCGGCGGCCTATGGACAGTCGTGAACAATCTTTCAAATGAACTAAGACGGATTGGACATGATGTTGATGTCCTTGCACAGACGGAAAGTCTATCAGAATACCGAATCATCGGTCAGGATGCTCCCTTCCAGGTTGCCGATATTCGCCCTCATATTGAATCTGAGCTCTCTGCTGCCTTCCCGAATCTTGAAGCTGGTTCCTGGATTCATACGACGGAGGTCTTGCGTTACAGCCTGGAATTGACAGCTCTTGCTTTGGATATTTCCAAATATGATGTCATCCACGCCCAGGATGTGATTGCCGCTAATGCTATGAAAAGAATCAAGCCGGATCACATTCCCCTTGTCACAAGTGTCCATGGCTATTTGACGAAGGAAATTTTCCTGGCACTCCAAGGCATTTATCCGAGAAAATCTGATGAAGAACTATACAGCAGTTTGGAATATCAATACCATGAACATCTCGAACATATTGGCTGTCACGTTAGTGAGTTCGTCCATACGCAAGCAGATATTACGAAGCAGAATCTGATCCAGCAGCACCGGATTCCGGAAGCTCGATTTGTCCAGTTTCCATATGGGATGGATATTGCATCATTTAACAGCCGCCCGCATCAGCTTGATCGAATACCAGCTGCAACGAAACCTGTCATACTCTTTGTCGGCCGGCTCGTACAGTTAAAAGGCGTGCATGTGCTTATTGAGGCACTGCGTCAGCTGAAAGCAATCAACACGGAATGGGAATGCTGGATTCTTGGTGATGGTTTCGAAGAAGCGATCAAGCGCTTCACCGATCAGATGGAGGACGCGGATCTATTATCAGACATCCGCTTACTAGGTTCTGTGGCGAATGTGAAGGACTTCCTGGAGACAGCTGATATCTTCGTTCTGCCAAGCCTGCAGGATACCCAGCCCCATTCTGTCATGGAAGCGCAGCTGAGTGGTATACCAGTAGTGGTAAGTAATGCGGGAGGTCTGCCAGAAATGGTTGAAGAAGGTGTTACTGGATTACTTTCAGAAGCTGGTGATTCATCCAGTCTGGCAAATCAGCTCGCTCGCTTGCTGGCTGACCCTGCCCTGCGGCTGCGATTGGCAGCCCAAGCCAAGGAATGGGCAAGAAATCAATGGTCATTAGTAAACATGGGGGAAAACACAGAAAAACTCTATAAAAAAGCCCTTTCTATGCCAGACTGATAGAAACGGTGAACTTGTACCAAGATGGCTGTCCTTTACAGAATGAAGATACGTTCATATATTACAGTATCTTCTATATGAAGGGAGGACATAAACTTGGTTACAGTACTAGATGCTAGAACATCCCAAAATGCCAGCACCTCGAACTCTATTTCCATTCCTGTCACAGTTGGTACACCGCAGGCTTTCGGTCAGATTGGACTTATCACTGCCGGAACGACAACTCCGATCCGAGTGCAGATGAGCGGCATTATCTCGTTGCAGCTACCCCTTCTGCCAGCTTTGACAACTGTCAGTGTCACCATCGTCCGCGGTACTCAAATATCTGATCCGGTTGTTTTCTCAGCAGAATCTAACTTGGATCTCGAGATTCTTGGACCGCAAGCATTCAACTTCGTTGCAGCTGATGTGAATATTTCACCGCCTGTTAACGGACAACTAACGTATACTGCGTTCATTTCATCCAACTTGCTTGGAACCACTCGCGTAGGTCCGGAAAGCTTTTACGGCATTGCTTTCACTGGTTAATTGAAATTCAAAACTAGACGTATCTTCTCCTTCATCTGCCGTGCCTGTTTGACGACACATTCATATCTTATTTTAGAAAGGTGGTGAATTGAATGCCTAGATTTGATTTGAGAGTTTACGGACCAGGACTCCCTGGAGATCGCCGAAGAATCACTGGCCAATTTGTGACAGATGGTCCTGGGTTCGATGACGATGGAGATTTTGGTTTTGATGATGATGAATTTGACGTAGATCCAGAAGTTGGCGGTACTATCTGGGGTAATCAACGCGGAGCTTCATTCCTATCTCCTCGCACACCTGTACTGCCTTACTAATAAATAAAAACGGCAATCCAGTTGGGTTGCCGTTTTTGCATGGAAGAAAATAGGTAAAGCGTGTTCCGAACTTTCTCAAAAAGACTGCCTTAAGAGACGGCAGTCTTTGTCGATTATGGTTATGCTATTATTATCGCCGCTGAAGCTGTCTGGAGAAAGTCTCTACCAGCAATACGACAGCTGCTGCCGCGTGCAGGATCCATCCAACGAAAGGTATCCATCCAAGAGCGGATGCGGTAATTCCGATGATGCTGCCAGCGAGCGGTCCCTGAACCCGAACAGCGAGCACCAACGTGATGATGTGAAGCACCAGCATGATGACCAGCGGCATCCATCCATTGGATAATATGATGATACCGCCAAGGACAGGAATCGCCAAAACAGCCTCCAAAATTCCTGTAATCAGCTTCATAGTTCTTGTTGCAGACATAAAACTCGCCCTCTCTATACGTACTGGTTTTCTACATATACGTATCATACAGCAAAATGTTCCACGGTAAAAAAATTCTATTCAATGCGCCTTCTTATGTCGTATAATGGTACGTCAAGATTTTTAGCGTCAAAAATACGGAAAAGAAACAAGGGAGATGACAATGACAAAGAAACCGATCATTCAATTCAACAATGTAATGAAACAGTACGATAAAGATACCACCGTTTTGGACAATGTCAGCTTCGAAATCGAGCGTGGTAAATTCTATACCCTTTTAGGTCCTTCAGGGTGCGGAAAAACGACGATTTTACGTCTGATTGCAGGGTTCACAGAAATGACTTCCGGTGAGATGTTATTTGATGGAAAGCCTTTGAATAAGATTCCTGCCAATAAAAGATCTGTGAACACAGTATTTCAGGATTATGCTCTATTCCCTCATCTAAATGTATATGAAAACGTCGCCTTTGGTCTGCGCATCAAAAAGATGCCTCAAAAGGAAATCGATGAAAAGGTGAAAGAAGCATTGCGTTTCGTCAATCTGGCAGGATATGAAAAGCGAGAAATCAGTGAAATGTCTGGCGGGCAGCGTCAGCGCGTTGCAATTGCACGAGCCGTTGTGAACGAACCCGAAGTAATTTTGCTGGATGAGCCATTATCCGCACTTGACCTGAAATTGCGCACAGAGATGCAGTATGAATTGCGTGAGATGCAGCAGCGTCTAGGTATCACGTTCATCTTTGTAACGCATGATCAGGAAGAGGCACTGGCTCTCTCAGATGAGATATTTGTCCTTAACAACGGCAAAATTGAACAAAGCGGCACACCAACAGACATATATGATGAGCCGATCAACCGTTTTGTGGCTGACTTTATCGGAGAATCCAACATTGTGGATGGCCGGATGATTCGGGATTATGAAGTGGAGTTCACCGGCAAACGTTTCGCCTGTGTCGACCAGGGTTTGCAGCCGAATGAACCTGTTGAAATTGTCATCCGTCCCGAGGATTTGCATATAACAAGCGCAGAGGCTGGTAACCTGCGCGTCAAAGTGGATTCCCAGCTATTCCGCGGAGTCCATTACGAAATATCCAGCTACGATGATGCTGGTAACGAATGGCTGGTTCATTCTACGAAGAAAGCTGTTGTCGGAGAGGAAATCGGACTTGCATTCGATCCGGAAGCCATTCACGTGATGCGTCTGAATGAGACGGAGGAAGAGTTCGATAAACGACTTGAGGCGTACGACGATGGAGAATAAGACGACTCGCAACCTGTATACGATTCCTTATGTCATCTGGATTGCTTTCTTCGTTATCGCACCGATTCTATTGGTCCTGTATTATTCCTTTCAGGATTTGAACGGGAATTTCTCCCTGACTAACTATCGGAACTTCTTTACGCCTATTTATCTGGAGATGACATTAAGCTCCTTCTGGTATGCATTTTTAATTACGCTTATCACTTTGCTCTTTGCTTACCCGACAGCTTATTTGCTTACAAAGCTGAAGCATAAACAATTATGGCTTTTATTGATCATTGTCCCAAGCTGGATCAATCTATTATTAAAAGCATATGCATTCCTAGGTATTTTTGGCACATACGGCATGGTCAATAAATTTCTGGAAACAATCGGCGTCGGATCAAAGCAGCTTCTTTTCACAGATTTCAGTTTCGTGTTCGTTTCTGTCTATATTTTCATTCCATTTATGATATTGCCGATTTTCAATGCTCTGGATAAGCTGAACCCTACTTATTTAGATGCAGCGAATGATTTGGGGGCATCACGCTGGACGACATTCCGCCGGATTGTTTTTCCTTTGACGCTTGATGGTGTGAAGGCAGGCTGTCAGATTACATTCATCCCAGCTTTATCTCTATTCATGCTCACACGACTTATCGCCGGCAGCCAAGTGATTTCACTCGGTACTGCGATTGAACAGCAATTTCTAGTTACACAGAATTGGGGTATGGGATCGACAATTGCTGTCTTCCTGATCATATTCATGTTCATCATCATGCTTTTAACGGGAACAAAAAGGAGGAGAGCACGTGGATAAAAGAATTTCTCCCCTATCACGAATTTTTCTGATCATTATGTTTGCACTATTGTATTTGCCTATCTTTTACCTGATCTTTTATTCGTTCAACAGTGGCGGCAATATGTATGATTTCGAGAACTTTACGTTTGATTGGTACAAAGAGCTGTTTCAAGACACTCGACTGTTGATCATTGTTTTGAATACCATCGTCATTGCCCTCCTCTCCGCTTTGATTTCAACAATCATCGGTGTGCTTGGTGCGATTATGATCTATAAAATACGTTCCAGCCGAACAAAGTATACCTTGTTGTCACTGAACAATATTTTGATTGTGAGCCCGGATGTCATCATCGGTGCCTCCTTCCTCATCCTGTTTACGATCGCGGGTATTCAGCTTGGATTTTATTCGGTGCTGCTGTCGCATATCGCTTTCAGTATCCCGATTGTCGTTTTAATGGTGCTGCCTAAGCTGTCCGAGATGAGTCCTTCTCTGCTTGATGCAGCAAGAGATTTGGGGGCATCACGCTGGGAAGTCATCACTAAAGTTGTGATTCCTTATATCACTCCAGGTATATTCGCTGGCTTTTTCATGGCACTTACGTATTCGCTCGATGACTTTGCTGTTACGTTCTTTGTAACAGGAAATGGTTTCACCACATTGTCCGTCGAGATTTATTCCCTGGCAAGACAGGGAATTTCCTTGTCCATCAATGCACTTTCAGCAATCATTTTCCTTGTTACAATGCTGATAGTCGTCATTTATTATTTTATTACCCGCCGCGGCAAGCGATCACCTGATCTGGAGGTGCTCAAATGAAGCAGCTGATACGTTTAGCCGTTGTGATCGTTGCTGTGAGCGCTATTCTGCTTGTTACGATTTCGCGCTTGAATGCATCTCAAGGCTACTCTGGCGGCAATACGCTTACTGTTTATAACTGGGGCGACTATATTGATCCAGAAGTAATTGACGATTTTGAAAAAGAAACAGGTATTACTGTCGTCTATGAAACATTCGATTCGAATGAAGCAATGATGACAAAGATACAGCAGGGCGGAACAAGCTATGATGTTGCTGTACCTTCAGAATATACGATTGAAAAAATGAAGGAAGAGGATTTGCTGCTGCCGATCGATCACAGCAAGATACCGAACCTGAAAAATATCGATCCCCGATTCATGGATCTGACGTTTGATCCTGGAAACGAATATTCTGTACCATATTTCTGGGGAACTGTTGGTATTGTGTACAATACCAAGCAGATTGAAGGTATCGATTTTAATAGCTGGGAGGATCTATGGGATCCGGCCTTAAAAAATAAAATCGTGCTGATTGATGGTGCGCGTGAAATTATGGGAATGGGACTTAACAGCCTTCATTACTCCCTCAACGATACAGACCCAGAACATTTACAAGAAGCTTATGACAAGCTGGTCAGTCTGAAACCGAATGTCAGAGCATTACTTGGGGATGAAAACAAGCTGCTGATGGCATCCGGAGAGGTTTCCATCGGAATAACGTGGTCTGGGGATGCATCTGAGATCATGGCTGAAAATGAGGATCTCGACTATGTCGTTCCAGAAGAAGGCTCCAATCTATGGTTCGATAATATGGTCATTCCGAAGACAGCCAAGAATATCGACGCTGCACATGAGTTCATCAACTTCATGCTCGATCCAAAGATCGCTGCACAAAATACCGAGTATGTAAGCTACTCCACTCCGAACAAAGAAGCATTGCAATATATGCCGGAGGAAATGGTCAATGATGAACGCTTCTACCCGCCGACGGAACTGACAGATCGTCTCGAAGTATATGAGAACCTCGGCAAAGAAAACCTGGCTAAGTATAATGAATTATTCCTGAAATTCAAGATGGAATAAGCAAAAGCATGCGTCACGGCGCATGCTTTTTTCTATGAAAAAAACCTTATCCAGTTCATCTGGATAAGGTTTTCATCTGCTTACAGTTGTGCACCATTTGTTTCAATCACGTCTTTATACCAATGGAACGATTTCTTCCGGCTTCGCTCCAACGTACCGCTCCCATCATCATGCTTATCGACATAGATGAAACCATAACGCTTAGAGTACTCCCCTGTAGAGGCACTTACCAAGTCAATGCAGCCCCAGCTTGTATAACCCATCAAATCCACGCCATCTTCAATGGCTTCACCCATCGCTTTGATATGATCACGAAGGTATTCGATGCGATAATCATCGTTGATGCTGCCATCTTCTTCGACTTTATCATACGCTCCAAGTCCGTTTTCCACGATGAACAATGGCACTTGATAGCGATCATACATATCATTCAATGCAATACGAAGACCTAATGGATCGATTTCCCAGCCCCAGTCGCTTGCTTTTAAGAACGGGTTTTTCACACCAGACATGATATTGCCCTGTGCCTTCTCATCATCGCTCTTTTCTGCTTTCTCTGTGCGGGACATGTAGTAGCTGAAACCAATGTAATCGACTGTTCCTGCTTGAATTGTTTCCAAGTCACCTTCTTCAATTTGCAGCTCTACGCCTTGTTCCTTGAAGAAACGTTTAGCGAAAGCTGGATAAGCACCGCGTACCATCACGTCTCCGCAGTAGTTGTTGAACAGGCGAGCTTCCTGATCTGCGTAGAAGATATTTTCCGGCTTGCTGTCATAAGCGTAGACTGGTGCATAGATAATCATGCAGCCAATTTGTGCCTCCGGACTTACTTCATGACAGTATTGGACAGCTTTTGCACTGGCAATAAACTGATGATGCAGACCTTGGACTACTGATTGGTACTTATGCTCACCAGGCTGGATGGAGAAACCTAGGCTCATGATCGGCATGATAAGTCCGCTATTGATTTCATTGAATGTCATCCAATATTTCACTTTGTCTTTGTAGCGATCCAAAACAGCTTTGGCATAACGCTCGAAGAACGTAATGACCTCACGGCTCTTCCAGCCTCCATATTCTTTCACTAGGTTAACTGGCATTTCATAGTGAGAGATAGTAACAACCGGTTCAATACCGTGCTTAAGCAGCTCGTCGAATACACGATCATAGAAAGCAAGCCCTTCCTCATTCGGCTTCAGTTCATCGCCTTTCGGGAAAATACGAGTCCAGGCAATGGACATACGGAATACTTTGAAGCCCATTTCCGCAAATAGCGCGATATCTTCTTTATAACGATGATAAAAGTCGATTGCTTCGTGGTTCGGGTACGAGTATTTATCCGTATCGATTTCAAAATCAAATCCTGGCTCTGCCAAGATGCGCAGACGCTCTTTCCCGCCTGGAAGTACATCCGCGATATTCAAGCCCTTATTGCCTTCATGGAAGCCTCCTTCCATTTGGTTAGCTGCCGTTGCGCCGCCCCATAGGAATCCTTGTGGAAATACTGTTTGATTTGTCATAGTCTATCTCTCCTTTTATGATTTAGGATGCTTCTTTTGATGTAGTTGCAGGAACTGCCAAATCCAGTATTGCTTCACCGCTGTTAATAGTTCCTTCTGCAAGTGCTGTGATATCTTCATATTCAGCTGTATTTGTGATGATAATAGGTGTTATTACGTCATATCCTGCTGCTTGAATGGCTTCTATATCAAAGGATACAAGTTTTTGTCCTGTTTGAACTTTATCACCTGAGGCGATATGAGCTGTGAAATGCTCCCCATTCAATTTCACCGTATCAATACCGACATGAATCAAAACTTCAGAGCCATTTGTACTTCTTAAGCCAATAGCATGTTTTGTTGCGAATAACGTAACTACTTCACCATCTACAGGAGACACTACTTCACCTACTGTCGGAAAGATTGCTGTACCTTTACCCATGATTTCCTGCGCAAATGTCGGATCACTTACTTCAGCAAGCGAGCGAACCTCTCCTGTCAGCGGACTAGCAATGACTTCAGATGCTCTCTCAGAATCTGTTTCTTCTGCTGTATCTACTGCTTTTTCTTCTGTCGTTGTTGTTTCCTCAGCAGGTGCTGCAACCTCTTCAAAGCCCATGATCCATGTCATGATAGCTGCTGCAACGAATGCCAGGACTAGACCAAGAATGGCAAAGATGAACTCTGGTCCTACGAAAGTCGGAAGACCTGGAAGTCCTGCCATACCGGCAACGATATAGGCTTTTACATCCGTAAGTGCATATAGTAATCCACCGGCTGCAGCACCGATCAAGGCTGCAACGAATGGTTTCTTCAATCGCATATTAACCCCGTACATAGCAGGCTCTGTAACACCCATAGTTGCTGTTAAAGCAGTTGTGAAGGACAAAGACTTGAATTTTTTGTTTTTAGATCGCATTGCAACCGCGAATGCAGCACCAGCTTGTCCAAAGTTGGCAAGGAACATGGCTGGAATCATATAATCAAATCCATTTACTGCAATATTATTCAGCATAATTGGCACAAGTGCGTAATGCATACCAGTTATGATGATAAGTGAGAACGTTCCTGCAAGCAGGATCATAGCGATTATTCCAGCATTCTGGAATAAGAAGTTTGTTCCCGTAGACAAGTAGTTACCGGCTATAGCTCCAAGTGGCCCTACTGTAATCAAGGTAACTGGAACTACAACTAACAAAGTAACTGTCGGGACAACAATCAGTTTTAAGGAAGCATGTGTTACACGGTCTACCCATTTCTCCACATAAGACGCAATCCAGATAGCCAGCAAGATTGGTATAACCGTAGATGAATAGGTTGCGACTGTTACTGGCAATCCTACAAAGGAGATGGATCCTCCTTCTGCGAACATAGCAGTCAGCGTCGGATGCAGGATGGCTGCTCCTATCGCAGCTGCCACATACGGATTGGAGCCGAATTTACGTGCTGCACTGATTGCCAGAAGTATCGGCAGGAAGTAGAATGCACCGTCTCCGATTACAGTCAGGATTTGATACGTCTGGGAGGCTTCTTGCAGCCACCCGAATGTCACTAGCAACGCCGCAATACCTTTGATCATACCGGCACCAGCGATAGCTGGCAGAATCGGCGTGAATACACCGGAAATAACGTCGAAGATAGAGCTGATTACATTTTTCTTTTGTTTCGATTCTTCGCCCTCTGTACTCTTTGATTCACTTAAATTGCTATTTGCTATAATTTCCTTATAAACCTTAGGTACCTCATTGCCGATAATCAGCTGAAACTGACTGCCGCTGATATTGGAGCCAAGAACACCATCTACCTGCTCCAATGCTTGCCGATCTGCTTTACTGTTATCGTACAAGTTGAAGCGAAGGCGTGTCATACAATGGATGACATTTTGTACGTTCGATTCTCCGCCTACCAATTGCAAAATTTCTTCTGCTGTTTTACGATGATTCATGATAGACCCTCCATTCGGGGATATTATAGTGAGGATAAAGGATGCCGCCTTTATCCTTTTTTCTTTGATAAGCTCAAGGTTTGGTACACAAAAAAACCCAAACTACACCCCGTGCACAGAGTTTCCTCTGTCTTCGGAATATAATTTAGGTTTTGCCTGCTTATCAGTAACAATCCTAAAGGATAGTTGTATTCGGTTGTTTGTATTACACACTCAATTTATCATGTAAGCGGATTATTGTCAACGCTTTCATGATTTTTTTTATTCGTTCTGATAGATATCATTTGCTGCTGGCGTATTTTCCGGTTGTTTCCTCGTTAGCTTTCATACATTGCACACATAGGGGAATCCTCCCATTCATTTACACGCTCCAATAAAGCAATAGTCACCGGTACCTTCTGTCTTACATAGGCTATGGCACATGATGAGATGAAGGAGGAACCCCCGCTTGACAGACCTGACAATGGCCCATTGGATGTATCTGGCAGGAACACTTTTGATTATTTTAACGATGCTAGTTCGGCAGAATGTGCTGGTTCCAGCATTATTGATGACCTTCTTAGTAGGTTGGACGTATACGGGGACGCTTGTAGAGGGACTGCAGGCAACCTTCAGCGCAAGTCTCACAGCTGCCTCGGAACTATTTAATATCTTCTTAATTATTACCGTTATGACTGCTTTGCTGCAGTCTTTAAAAGCATTACGGGCTGATGAACGGATGATCCGTCCTTTTGGTTATATTATGACTAACGGCCATACTTCCTTTTGGGTATTGGCATTCATTACGTACTGTATTTCCCTATTCTTTTGGCCTACACCTGCCGTACCGCTCGTAGGTGCAATTCTGCTCCCTGTTGCAATAAAAGCCGGTCTGCCGCCACTAGCAACTGGTGTGGCAATGGCGATTTCCGGCCAAGGTATGGCCCTTTCTGCTGACTATATTATTAAAATCGCACCAATGCTGAGTGCAACAGCCGCTGGTGTAGAGACAGCAGCGGTGGCAGACAAAGCGCTTATATTATCGCTTATCACCGGTATCACAGCCTTGCTGCTGGCATACTTCCGTATTCGAAAAAAAGTCTCTGCCCCTTCCAATGTGCATCTGGAAAGATGGAATGGGAACGATGCGTCCAGTGAAGCTCATTCAGGTAATAACCCGAGGTTCAGTGTCTTGTTTGCAATTCTGGTGCCTGCTGCCTTTCTTGTTGTCGTTATCTACATGGCCTATACGGCCTTCAGCAATACAGCTTCTCTTGAGGGCGGGGCAGGTGCTGCTTTAATTGGAGGTGCTGCTATCCTTCTTATGATTGCAGCAGCAGTCGCTTACAATTGGAAACAATCCTTGCATAATGTGAGTGACCACTTGGTAGACGGCTTCACCTTTGCTTTCCGGGCAATGGGACCAGTAATTCCGATTGCAGGATTTTTCTTTTTAGGAAGCGGAGAAATATCTGCCAGGATATTCGGTCTGGAAGATGCGGCGCAGGCTCCTTCCTTTCTCTTTGATTTAGTAGAAGCTGGTCAGCACTATATTCCAGAGAATCCTATTTTCGCCGGATTTGGTTTACTGATAGTCGGCATGGTAACTGGACTGGACGGTTCAGGCTTTTCCGGGCTCCCTCTCGTCGGGGCCCTTTCAGGCGCCCTAGCACCTGCTGTCGGTATGGATGCCTCTACGCTTGCTGCAATTGGACAAATGGGAGCGGTTTGGGTGGGTGGCGGCACGCTGATTGCCTGGTCTTCTATTGTAGCGATCGCTGGATTTGCACGGGTACCAGTAATGGAATTAGTGCGGCAATGTTTTATCCCAGTCGTTACCGGACTTTTACTTTCTACCATCATCGGAATTTGGTTATTGTAAGAGCTACAGAGACTTTAGACATAAGTGCTTTACCCAAATCAAAAACCGTACTAAGTGAGATCTTCTTTGTGAAGATTTAAGTACGGTTTTTCTATTACAATGCTTGTATGATTTTAGACTTCTCCTAGGAAGGATAACGGCACACGATCATTTATACAGAGCTTGTCTCAGCTGAGAAGCTCCTTCTGCGACAGCTTGATGCGCTTCCTCTACTTGAGCTGTAAAACCAGCAAACCCATGGATCAGCCCTTCGTAATTCTTCACGAAAACATCGACACCCTCCTGCTTTAGCTGTTCAGCATAAGCCAGTGCTTCATCCCGCAACGGATCATATTGAGCTGTCAAGATAGCTGCAGGCGGCAATGTATGGAGCAGCTCAGAATGAACAGGCGATGCATATGGATTAAGACGGTCTGCTTCCGTCCGGTAATAATGACTGCGGAACCAATTCATTAAACGTTTGGTCAATAAAAAGCCTTCCGCATTTTCACGCAACGAAGCCGGCTCTTCTCCGATATATCCCGTCGATGGGTATAGAAGCAATTGGAATACAGGTTTATGTCCGCTTCTTTCTTCTGCCAGCAGACATGCAACTGTTGCCAGATTCCCACCTGCACTATCCCCTCCGACAGCTATTTTGTTGAGTTCGATTCCTAATCCTTCTGCATTGGCGGTTATCCATTGGTAGGAATCATACGCATCTTCCACTGCTGCCGGGAATTTATGTTCCGGTGCCAGCCGGTAATCTACCGAGATCACTGTACAATCTGCCAGATTGGCAATCTCACGGCAAGTTGCATCATGTGATTCAATGCTGCCGACAACCCAGCCGCCGCCATGATAAAAGACCAGTGCTGGCTGCACCTTGTTTTCAGAACGATAGATGCGGATCGGCAGCGCCCGATCATTTAATTCGATTCGACTGTCTTCAACTTTAGCTACTTCTTGTTTCGGTCCATCATCCTGCATTCTGGCTTGGTTGCGAAACTGTTCGGGTGAGACAGTTTCAAGCTGTATCGGCTGAGCATTCACTTCTTTCAAAAATGCTTGTATTTTTGGATTCAATCCCATGATACTTCCCCCTTTTCATTCTTTTTTCCACTATCTTACTGTAATTTAAACATGGGTGCATTGCAGCTCCCTCTAACAAGGTTTACAATAAGATAATTCCATACTGACGGGGGTACAGCTTATGAAGAAATCAACGTATATCTGGTTAGGCATCGCTTTATTCGCAGCAGCACTGAATTTACGCCCGGCAATCAACTCCATTTCACCGCTTATTGAAATCATTCAATCGGAATTACATATGAATGCATCCAGCGCAAGTCTGCTCACTTCCATACCCGTTTTATGTATGGGGATCTTCTCACCGGTTGCCGCCAAGTTGGCCAATCGCTTCTCGCTTGAATATGTGATCGGCTGGTCCTTAGCTGTCATTGGCATTGGTACCATCATTCGCCTGTTCACTCATACTTCCTTCTTCCTTCTATTAACTGCATTCCTGGCAGGTATCGGTATTGCAGCTGCAAGCCCCCTGCTTTCCGGGTTTATCAAAAAGTACTTTCCTAATAGTAGCGCGTTTATGATCAGCATTTATACTGCTGCCTTAGCTGTTGGTGCTGGCATGGCTTCCGGGGGTGCAGCACCGATTCAGCACATAGTTGATTCCTGGCAAGTCTCTTTGGCTGCCTGGTCATTATTAGCTCTGGTAGCAATCATAATATGGGTCCTCGTCGTATTGCCTCAAAAAAAGAAGGATAGGGCAATCCAAACATTCGGCGGCGCAGAGAAACTGCCTTGGAACCAGTGGAATGCCTGGCTGCTTACCTTTTCCTTCGGTGGTATGTCGTTTATTTTCTATTCGTTGACTGCTTGGCTCCCCCCTATTGTAGAAAATATGGGGTACAGCAAAATCTATGCGGCCAACTTGCTCGTCATATTCATGCTTCTGCAAGTACCAGCTAACTTAGCCATACCTTATCTGCTGAAGAAGATTCCAAGCCGTCTCTTCTGGCTTGTAACGGCCGCCCTATTCGAATTGATCGGCTTTGGGATGATCTCCTTATCCTTCCTGCCTTGGCTGGCAGCTTGTTTCATCGGCCTCGGGGCTGGCGGTTTGTTCGCAATGAATTTGCTGCTTCCGATCGATGTGACAACAACCCATCAGGCAGCAGCCTCCTGGTCTGCCATGGTGCAGTCAGTCGGCTATATCCTCGGATCATTCGGCCCTGTTATTCTAGGGGCTGTCAATGATATGACCGGAAGCTTTTCTTATTCCATCTTTGTATTGATAGCTGTGAATCTTTTGATGATCGTGATGCAGGTTCTCTCCGTCAAACGGAACTTCAAGCAAGAAAAAGTTGCCTCCAGACCAAAAATTGGATGATTAGCAGTTTGCTAGATTGGGTATCTTATTACTACAAACCCAATCACAAGGAGGATTCAAATCATGAGTTCATTAACAAAAGACGTTTTCACAACATATGCCGAGGAAGATACATTCGAGCTGGAGCCATACTTAGATCATCTGTTTGAATTGAATGAAGAAGAATCCGATAATGAATAAATAAAAGAAGCAGTAAGAAGCAGCGGCTGCGGAACCGCTGCTTCTTTCTATTCACCTTTTTTCTCCTGCTGTCCTTCGAGAATCTTCTTCTGCACAAAGCGCAGATGCTCATACATTGCTGTATGCGCTTTGTATGCATCTCTTTCCTTCAATGCTTCATATATACGCTTGTGATGTGCTACTGTCTTTTCTTTTTCCCTTACAATGATATGGTTATTGATTTTTGCATGATATAAGAGAAGCGAGTGAATCATACCATCGAGAATTAGGTTATTCGCACTTAAGGCAATGATCCGATGAAATCGTTTATCTGCCTGTCCATAGTTATTGTCCTGTGATTCCTCGATTTCCACGATCGTTTCATAAAGTTCTTCCAGCTGTTCGTCGGTAATCTTCTCCGTTGCGATAGTAATCAGTCCGAGTTCCAATACGATCCTTGCCTCGATGATCGCTTGGATATTATCACTTGCTAAATTAAGCATATCCGAAAAAGGCGCCGAGCCAACCTTCAGATTGAAATAAGTGCCTTCCCGTGTTTTGCGTGTAATGATGCCGAGGGTCTCCAATGCACTCAAGGCTTCGCGCAAAACAGTACGGCTCACGCCGAGGATCGTGATAAATTCCGCTTCGGTGGGCAGTTTGTCCCCCGGCTTCAGCTGGCCGCTCGATAGCAGATGCAAAATCCGTTCCACGACTTGTTTGGATAATGTTTTTCTGTTGACGTGCTCCACGTTCATTTGCAATGGGTCTCTCTCCATCATGTCCAACACCTTTATATGTGATAAACCTATGATACTGGGAATGGCACTAAAATACAAACGCATACAAAAGAGCCGCTCATAAAGATGCGGCTCCGAATCTATCATCGAACAAGACAAGGCTTCTTGTTATCGAATTTCCAATCCCGAATCAAATATTGCATGGCTGCAGCGTCATTCCGGGCACCAAGTCCCATCGATTTATACAGCTTATGGGCTTCTTCTACCTGCTCCATGTCAATCTCGATTCCCAGACCAGGCTTATCGGGTACCGCTAGCTTTCCTTCAATAATCTCATAAGGCTCTTTTGTCAATCGCTGTCCATCCTGCCAGATCCAATGTGTATCGATAGCTGTGATAGTCCCAGGTGCAGCTGCCGCTACATGTGTGAACATAGCCAAAGATATGTCAAAATGATTATTGGAATGCGATCCCCAGGTAAGTCCCCACTCATGGCACATCTGTGCGACCCTTACAGAGCCCTGCATCGTCCAGAAATGCGGATCGGCAAGCGGAATGTCTACTGCCTGCGACTGGATAGCATGCCCCATCTGACGCCAATCAGTTGCAATCATATTCGTGGCAGTCGGCAGTCCCGTAGCTCTGCGGAATTCCGCCATAATCTCACGTGAGGAATAGCCGTTCTCAGCCCCGCAAGGATCCTCTGCATACGCCAGGATATCATGCTTGCCTTTACAGAGACGAATTGCCTCATCCAGAGACCATGCTCCATTCGGATCAAGTGTTATCCGGGCATCCGGGAATCGTTTGGCTAATGCCTCAATTGCTTGTATTTCCTCTTCACCAGCCAGTACGCCGCCCTTTAGCTTGAAATCTCGGAAACCATACTTTTCATATGTTGCCTCTGCCAGACGTGCGATGGCTTCTGGTGTCAATGCTTCTTCATTACGTAAACGGAACCAATCCGATTTTGCATCAGGCTCACTCTTGTACGCAAGATCTGTCTGTCCGCGATCGCCGACGTAGAACAAATACCCAAGCACATCCACTTCGCTGCGCTGCTGCCCTTCGCCTAGAAGCGCAGCGGCTGGAACTTGCAGGAACTTGCCGAGCAAGTCGAGGAGTGCCGCCTCCAACGCTGTAACTGCATGGATTGTTGTGCGTAAATCAAAAGTTTGTTCACCACGGCCTCCTGCATCTTGATGAGCGAATTGCTGTCTTACTTGATTGAGGATTGCTTGATAAGAGGCGATTGACTCTCCAATTACAAAGGCTTTCGCTTGTTCAAGCGTCTGTCTGATCTTCTCTCCGCCCGGTACCTCCCCAACACCAACAGCACCAGAATTATCTTTGAGAATAACGATGTTACGTGTGAAATATGGGCCGTGTGCACCGCTCAAATTAAGCAGCATACTATCCCGGCCAGCCACCGGAATCACTTGCATCTCTGTAACAGCTGGCACGTGATTTGATTTCTCTGCTTTTATATTCTCTGACACTTGGTTCATGTTTCTATCCCCTTCCAGTTATTTTGTTGGTGCTTCCAATTCTACGCGTTCGATTTTTCCAACGATGAATAGATAGCTTAGGATGGCAACAAGTGCATTGGCTCCTACGAATATAAGTGCACCATTAAAGGAACCTGTTGCATTGACGATGTAACCAATGATGATCGGGGTTGTGATGGAAGCAATGTTTCCGAATGTATTGAAAAGCCCTCCGCTGACACCAGCTGTCTGCTTCGGAGATGTATCCGAAACGACTGCCCAGCCTAAAGCACCAAAGCCTTTCCCGAAGAAAGCGAGTGACATGATAACTACCACAAGCCATTCTGCATCGACATAGTTACAAATGATCATAGTGCAGGAAAGCAGCATTCCGATGATAATCGGAGTCTTACGCGCAATCGTCAAAGAAAGATTTTTCCGGAGCAGGAAGTCGGAGAACATCCCGCCAAGGATTCCCCCGAGGAAACCGCAAATAGCTGGCAGAGAAGCAATGAATCCCGCCTCTAGAATAGACATGCCGCGCCCTTGAACCAAATAAACCGGGAACCAAGTCAGGAAGAAGTAGGTCAGTGTTGTAATACAATACTGCGCGATATAAATACCAATCAGCATCCGCTTTTTCAACAGCTGTTTAATGAAAGGCCACTGAGATTGTTTCTCCCCCGTGTTTTCCTTCTTCTGATCCATATCCACGACTCCGCCGCCAGCTTCGATATAATCGATTTCCGCTTGGTTTGCCCTTGGATGCTCACGCGGATTACGGATCACTTTCAGCCATACAAATGCCAAAGCGATACCGATTGCTCCCATTACATAGAAGACAGACTCCCAGCCGAATCTGTAAGTCAGCCATCCCATCAGCGGTGAAAAGATGACAAGTGCGAAATACTGAGCTGAATTGAAGATAGCTGATGCTGTTCCCCGTTCATTACTCGGGAACCAAGCTGCGACAACTCGGCTGTTTCCCGGAAATGACGGCGCTTCAGCAAAACCGACAAGGAAACGAAGAGCAAACAAGACGATAATGGCTGTTCCTGCGGCAAAAAAGCCGATTGCTCCTTGTAGCAAAGTGAAAATTGACCAGAACAAAATGCTCATTCCGATAACAAGCTTGGAACCGAATTTATCCAGCAATATCCCGCCTGGTATTTGCCCGACTACATAAGCCCAGCCGAATGCAGAAAACACATAACCCATACTGACAGCATTCAATCCGAGGTCTGACTGCAATGCATCTCCCGCTATACTGATCGTTGCTCGGTCAGCATAGTTGACGGATGTGACTAAAAACAACATCATGACGATAAACCAACGGACCTTCGATTTCTTCATCTGTGAATTCTGCAGGTTATCTCTGACTTTATCCATATGCTTCATTCCTCCGCTCTATTGTAAGCGTTATCAATATTCAAGAAGGAAAAAGGGCCTAGAAACAGCCCTCTATCCTTTGACAAATACAGTCTTGATGCTCGTAAAGAATTCTTTGGCAGCTTCTCCCTGCTCTCTTGAGTGAGAGCTTGACTGCTTCATTCCGCCGAATGGAGCCTGCAGCTCTACACCGGCGCTTTCTGCATTGACACGGACAAGTCCTGCTTCCATATCTTCCACGAACTGCAGGAATCGCCCAATGTTCTTCGTGAAGATGGATGCACTTAACCCGAATTTCACATCATTCGCCACATCTATTGCTTTTTCCTCCGAATCCACCTTGATCAAAGCGATGACAGGACCAAAAATCTCCTCTTGAGCAATCACCATGTCATTGGTTACATCCTCAAAGATAGTCGGCTGGACGTAAAAGCCTTTACCATAATCTCCATCTGTCAGCTGCTCACCACCTAGGATAAGCTTAGCTCCTTCTTCCATACCTTTTTGGATATAGTGAAGGCAGTTTTCCAGCTGCGCTTTACTTGCTATCGGACCAAGCCACACGTCCTGCTCGAGACTGTTGCCAATCGTGATTTCCTTCGTCTTTTCAATCAGTCTATCCCGGAATGCTTCATATATCGGCTCTTCTACAATGACTCTGCTTGTAGCAGTACACTTTTGACCCGTGGAACGGAATGCACCGCTGATTGTTGCATCCACTGCCTGTTCGATATCTGCATCAGCAGCTACAATGACCGGATTTTTCCCGCCCATCTCCAGCTGATACTTTGCTCCTCTCTCCAATGCCGTCAAACCAATGCCTTTTCCGACATTATTGGATCCCGTGAAGGTAATACCATTTACCTTCGGATGCTCGGCCAACCCTTTCCCGATGACAGAACCAGCACCAGTAACCAGATTGATGACGCCTTTTGGAAAACCTGCCGCTTCAAAGCACTCGATTATTTTGATTGCTGTAATAGCAGTTTCAGAAGCCGGCTTAAACACGATTGTATTGCCGTAAATAAGCGCAGGTGCCATTTTCCAAATAGGAATTGCAACAGGGAAGTTCCACGGAGCAATGACACCGACAACTCCTAAAGGAACTCGCGTTGTATACATGAAGGCTCCAGGATCAGTCGATGGAATAACATCACCTGTTTTCCGCATCCCCTCCGCTGCATAATACTTCAGGATGGCAATACCGCGCTGCGTTTCACCGCGAGCTTCCGGCAATGTTTTTCCCATCTCTTTTGTGGCCGTTTCGGCAATCTCTTCGGTACGGTCCTCCAGGATAGCTGCAGCTCGATAAAGGAACTCTCCTCTGGCAGCACCGGATAAGCTTCGCCATTCCTTCCGTGCTGCATCCGCTGCTTCAACTGCCGATTCCAAATCGACGGTTGTAGAGCTCTGGATCTGACCAACAGGGTTGCTGGTATCTGCTGGATTAATGACCGTGATCTGTTCTGCTGATTCTGATTCCTGCCATTCTCCATTGATAAAGTTACGGTATACATTCGTTGTTACATTTGTAGCCATGTATTAGCTCTCCTTTATCTCTGAGATTTTCTCTTTGCGCGGATATTTGTCCAGTGCCTTCGAAAGTATCTGTTCCATTTCGTTATAGTGCTCTTTTGTTACTGGTACAACCGGAGGACGTACATACCCTCTTGTCTGCAAGCCGATGATCTCCATCCCTGCTTTGATCAAGGAAACGGCGTAGCCTTTGCGTTGTTTCCTTATACTGTTGATTGGCAGGATGACATCTGCATATAATGCATCCAGCGTATCCTGGTCGCCTGCTAGCAGCGCCTCATAATACATTCGGGAAATATGCGGGATATAATTTGAAATAGCCGAGGAATAAGTTGTTATCCCGAGCGGGACATAAGCAGGCATTGTGACCTCCGCCATCGGCATACCGTTCAGGAAATCAAGTCTCCCCTTAAATTCCTGCGTCAGACAAATATTCAAATCCATATTCCCGATGCCATCCTTAAACCCCTTCAGTTGGGGAAAAGCCGCCAGCCGTCTAACCGTCTCGACAGAGTAGACAGCATTATCCCTTTGATAGATAATCGCATCCAAGTCTGGTGCACTCTCGAATATTTCTTTTGCATACTGATAAAGTCCTTCCTGCTCCCCTTGAATTAGATAAGGCGGAAGCAGCAAAAATCCGTCAGCACCTTTTTCCTCTGATATCGCAGCAAGTTCAACAGCAGTACGGAGATTACCGCCGACTCCCGTGTAAATCGGAACCTTGCCAGCAACTGCTTCCATCGCTGTATCCAGCATCGCTTCATACTCTTTCCTATCCAAAGATTGGAATTCACCGGATCCACAAGCGATATAAATAGCATCCAGACCTTCTTCTACCAGAAAGTGGACATTTTCAAATAGTGCTTGTTCATCAAGCTTTCCAGCTTCGGTAAATGGTGCCACCGGAAACCCTAGAATACCTTTGGCTATTCCTGTTGATTGTCCCATAGTGTACCTCCTCAAGTAAGCGTTATCAATTCCGTTTGTTTAATTGTATTACAAATAGACAAAAGTGCAAATAATTTTTAGGTCTTTGAAAATACCGAAGAAAATATTGATAAAAGAAAAAACAGTATTCAACGAAACAGAGAAAGTATCGCCATAAAATACGGCATAAAAAAAGGGACCTAATCCCTATCTGTAATTTCTTCCGTAATTGGGTTTCGTTTCACTCCCAATCGGTTATACAACAACTAACCCCCATATCTTAATCAGTTACAAAATTGTTCAGCATGTATCCAATGAATTCGTTCATTGGATATTTTTTTGTGTATAAAAATAATAGTGAAGTACCAGAATACATCAAAGGAAACAAAATAAAGGAAAAAGCAATTTAAAGATGTAAAATTGCTTTTTCCTTATTTTGTTTCCTATTTAAGTGAAGACTCTTTTAAACGCTGAAATCTTCATGAATGAATCCGCCATAGAACTTGTTAGAAGGTACTTCGTAGCCTGTTACCGTTCCGAATTTCCGCATCATTACAGCGTTCCATGCCAGGAACCAAGCTCGATCCTCCTGCAGTCCATCCAGCATCATCGGCGTTACTTCCACTTGTCCGTCAAAGAGATGCACACCAAGTGAAGCAAGCTTCTCTAAATCCCCCGTCAGCTCATAATCAGCAAGCATCTGGCGATAATTGAATTGACAGCTGTCAAACTTGAAGTATGGTTTGAAGAGCTTGTACAGCCTGCTGTCACCCGCCATCAGATATAAGACGGCAAGGCAGCCTTTATGCTGTAATACTTCCGCATTCCCAATACCAGCCCGCAAATTCTGATACTTGATTTCGTGATCCTCATCGTGGAATTTAATATACATGTTCATCCCTCCTCCCAAATGAATTTGCTTATTCAGTAGTAGGAATCTTTTCCCTTTCCTTCTAAAAGACAAACAAAAAACCCCGTCCGACGGACAGGGTTTTTTAGCTATCAGGAAGATGTATAAGATCCTCCATTGATGTGGATTGCTTGACCAGTCATATAAGAAGCTTCATCAGATGCAAGCATTACATACGGCCACGCATGCTCGGAAGGCTGCCCTGGGCGTCCCATCAGGCTGTCTTGTCCGAACTGCTCAATTTTATCTTCCCCGATAGTAGCCGGGATGAGCGGTGTCCATACTGGACCAGGTGCTACAGAGTTAGCACGAATTCCTCTCTTGATAAGGCTTTGGGCGATACTGCGCGTCCAAGCTGTGATAGCACCTTTTGTCGCTGAATAGTCCATGAACATCGGGTTGCCTCGGTAAGCATTGATGGAAGACGTACTGATGATGGAGTCTCCTGCTTTCATATGACGCACAGCTGCTTTCGTCAAATAGAATTGGGAGAAGAAGTTAACACGGAATACTTCCTCAAATTGTTCTGAGGAAATCTCAAGCACATCCTCCCGCACATACTGAATAGCTGCGTTGTTCACTAGAATATTGATCTTGCCGAATTCCTCAACTGTCTTTTCGACTAAGCTGATACAATGCTCCTCATCCTTGATGTCCCCTGGCAGCAGCAAGCAGCGCTTACCTTCTGCTTCCACAAGACGTTTCGTCTCTTCAGCATCTTCCGTTTCATCAAGGTAGCTAATTGCGACATCCGCACCTTCTTTTGCATATAGGATAGCAACTGCACGGCCGATACCGGAATCACCGCCTGTGATAAGAGCTGCTTTTCCTTCCAATCTTCCTACACCTTTGTAATCTAGCGGCTGATGCGGCAGTGGATCCATTTTTGCTTCAATGCCCGGCTGGCGATCCTGCTGGTGCGCACTAGTTGAGCCATTCATCATATCTTTCGGTTCCATAGAAAAGTCTCCTTTGTATCTTGATTGATACAATACCTTTCCACATCTTCCTCGCAGTCAAACGTCGAACCGAAAGTAAACTATCAGGCTCTGCCATTATCACTTGCTCAGACGAAGCACTTTCACCTCATAGGAATCCAGCTGAATCTCTCCTTCTACATCCCCTTCCTCCAGTACATCCTCATACACTTGATCCAGTTGTATGTTACTTGTCTCTTCACTGAAATTCATGACAAAGATAAACAAGAAATCAGCATTATAGCGTACTTGAATGGATACTCCTTCTTGCTTCGTAATACCAACTGGTGCGTGAATCTGCTCTGTTTTCAATATTTCCGAATAAAAGTCGTCCTGGAATGCATCCTCTAATCTAGCACCAATATAATAGGCAATGCCCTCTCCATAAGCATGCTCCGTGACAGCCGGTGTTCCTGCATAGAAATCTTCTTCATATACGGCTAGCTCATTCGCGTTAATGAGTTCGAGAACAGTCGCATAATCTTTCAATTCATAATACTTGCCTCTATAAAGGACTTGATTGCGATCTCGCGGATACAGTGTATCCGTTTCGGTTGGCCGTAATCCGAATACATCCGAAAGCTTCTCCTGCCATGCTCCTTTATGCACCAGGTCGTGCTCATTCACCACACCGCTGATATACGTCATGACCAGTTTACCGCCATTTTTCACAAATGCTTCGAGTTTTTCTGCGGTCTGGTCATCCATCATATACAGCATCGGGACGACTAAAAGCTTATACTTGGAGAAATCGTGATTTTTCATAATAACGTCCACTGGAATATCCCGTTTCCAAAATGGCCGGTAGTGTGCATGCATCGTCCTAATATATTGCTTGGAATCCAATCCATATCCTTGTGCATCTTCTAACGCCCAGTCATTTTCCCAATCATACAAGAGCGCTACTTCCGCAGCACGATGCGTCCCTTTAAGGCTGGCTAGTTTTTCCATTTTCTCACCTAGCTCTGCCACTTCCCGGAATACACGATTATCCTGCGAACGATCATGATCGACGACCGCTCCATGAAATTTCTCTGTTGAACCACGTGATTTGCGCCATTGGAAATAAAGGATACTATCCGATCCATGAGCAAGCATCTGCATCGAAGCAAGGATATGCATGCCTGGCCGCTTCGCTTTGTTAACAGGATGCCAGTTGACGGCACTTGGTGTATTTTCCATCAGTAAAAATGGCTGATCCTTTAGTGTCCGGTACAAGTCATCAATGAATCCAACCTTCATCGCTAGCTCTGCAGTTGTTTCCCAGTCATTATGCCAAGTCGGATACGCATCCCAGCTAATTACATCAATCTTTTCTGCGAAACGGTTGTAATCCAGTCCGCGGAATGGGATTAAATCAGGTGTGTCTGCCATAAAATTAGTCGTAACAGGAACGTCCGGAGTAATCTCACGTATCGGAACCATCTCATTCTCCATGAAACGGACAGTTTGATCAGTTGAGAATCGCCGCCAATCCAGGCGCAGTCCATGCACGCCATCTTCTCCATTCGGTGAAGGTGATTCTACCTGTTCCCAATCAGTAAACGTATGACTCCAAAACGGTCCCCACCATGCATCGTTCAAGCTTTCTAGATTTCCGTCGTATTTCTCTTTCAGCCATTCACGAAAAGCACTCTGGCAACGTTCGCAATGGCAATCACCGCTGTACTCATTGGAAATATGCCATAGCAGTAACGCCGGATGCTTTCCATACCGCTCTGCCAGCTTTCGGTTTATCTTCTCTGTTTTCTCCAAATATGTCGGGGAAGTGAAGCAATGGTTATGCCTGCCTCCATGCAGCTGTTTTACTCTTGCTGCATTCACTCGCAGTACATCCGGATATTTTTGAGACATCCATGCAGGTCGAGCACCGCTTGGAGTAGCTAAAATCACTTTTCCGCCAAAGGAATGTATGTCATCGAAAATCTTATCCAGCCATTCAAAATTGTACACACCCTCTTCAGGCTCTAATGCACTCCAAGCGAAAATGCCAACCGAGAAAGTGTTCGTATGTGCCAATTGCATCAATTCAATGTCTTCTTTCAGAACATCGGGGTACTTCAGCCACTGATCGGGGTTGTAGTCTCCTCCATGCAGCAAAAAAGGTGCTTTTAACTCGCGCTTCGATTGATTCATTTTCTTCTCTCCCTTTTCTGGTTATCCTTTCGTTCCGCCTGTCGTCAGACCCGAAACAAAGTTCCGCTGCAGCAGCAGGAAGACGATGGCGATTGGAATACTGATCAGTATGGCTCCAGCTGCAAACGTCGTATAACTCGCTCCCATAACCTCATTCACTAAGTTAAACAGACCAATTGGAAGTGTATAAGCTTCCGTCGTACGCAAAATGACAGAGGACAAAACAAAATCGCCTAATGGCACCGTGAACCCATTCATGGCGACAACCGCCAGCATCGGCTTCGATAATGGCATGATGATTTGCCAAAATGTCCGGGTGAAGCTTGCGCCATCTATCCGCGCACTTTCATCCAGCTCCATCGGAATGGAATCCATATAGCCCTTCATTAAATACGTATTCATCGGAATCAGCCCCCCGATGTACAGCAGGATCAGCAGCCAATGACTGTTGACCATATCCAGCATCTGCGCCAGGACAAAAAGGGCGATTAGTGCTGAAAATTGCGGAATCATTTGCAGCAGCAGAAAGACAGTCAATGTATTCTTCCTGCCTCTGAAACGGAATCGTGAAAAAGCATAGCCTGTGAACGAAACACTGATGATAGCACCAAGCATCGTGAAGAAGCTGATCTTAACCGAATTCAAATACCACTGCACATACGGCAGGGATTCAGAGCCTTCGAACAGTTCTTTATAATGTGCCAGCGTCGGATTTTTCGGAATGATGGATGTACTGATCAAGCTGTTTCCAGGGTTGAAGCTTGCGCCAATTGTCCACGCGAGCGGATATAGAATCATTATCGACATAACAATCAGCACACCATAGGAAAGTGTAAGGCGAATCAAACGTGATCGATTCCGCATGCTCATGCTCCTTCCTTGAATGTACTTGATTTTCGGAACTGCCATAACGCAATGGATACGACAACAACAGATAACATGATAGTCAGGGCAGCTGCCAAAGCATATTGGCTGGACTGCATCGTCAGCTTATAAATCCATGAAACCAAAATATCTGTTCCGCCGGCAGTGGAATCCGGAACCGCCGGACCTCCCGCATTAAACAGATAGATAATATTGAAGTTATTAAAGTTGAATGTGAATTGCGTTATGATAATAGGTGAGATCGACAATAGAATCATCGGCATCGTAATATGGCGGAACTTCGAAAAAGCCGACGCCCCATCGATTGTCGCCGCTTCATACAAGTCCTCGGGTATCGATTGCAGCACACCAGTTGTCACAAGAAAAATGTACGGAAAACCAAGCCACCCTTGCATCATGATCAGTGCGAATCGCGCCCAATTCGGATCTGTCAGCCAAGGAATGGCATCGAGACCGAGTGCGGCAAGGATATCGTTGTTAACAGCTCCGAAACTGTCATTGAACAAGCCTGCGAAAATCAATATGGTGACGAAGCCAGGAACTGCCCATGGCAAGACGAGGATCGTACGAAACAGTTTCTTGAAACGTATTTCTTTTTGATTCACAACCACTGCGAGAAAGATTCCTAATGCCACTTGCAGTGTGGATGCTACGATTGTCCAGACTACTGTCCATGCAAGTACATCGAAAAAAGTTGAACGCCAGATATCGACAGTGAAGATTTCCTTGAATGTACTGAACCCGACCCATTCGACCAGTTTAGCTGGTGGTGAATTATATAAATCATAATTCGTAAAGGCGATCGCAAAGCTGAAAAGGATCGGGAAAACGACAGCGAACAATAGCAGCAGGAATGCCGGTCCGCTGATCAAATACGGATAGCCCTTGAACAGCACATGCTGATACTGCTGCCGAAGTGTGTAAAGCGTCTGCTTGTTATCTCGCATAACGCCCGTTTTATAAGCATCCCGCAGATTTAAATAATAGACGATCAAACCTAGGAAGATGACAATCAACGCTATGAGTCCTTCTGCCAATAGGAAAATCGAGTTATCTCTTGGGATCTCAGTCCCTAGCGTAACGATTCCCCACAGTCCCATATTCAACAGATCCTTAAATGCAACAAAGAAAGAAACTGTTATCAGCAGAAACAATAATCCTTTCAGCCATTGCCGATGATAAAACTGACCGAAACCTGGTATGATCGAGAGCAACAATGCTACTTTACGATGCTGCATGCCTATTCCTCCTCTTACATAGGAAATACGTGCCGGCATTGTGCCGGCACGTATCCATCATTTCTCGCCGTGATTTGCCTCAATTTGACCTTTAATTGATTTTACTGCCTGATCGAGAGCTTCCTGCGGCTCGGATTTCCCAGTCGCAATCGTCTGCAAAGCAGCATCCGTTGGTTTCCACACTTCATTCATTTCCGGTATGCCAGGTGTGAGGTCAGAGAACTGTGATTGTTCTGCAATCGCCTTTGAAGCATCGCTTTCCATCACTTCCTGATCCTCTGCCAGCGCCTTCACTGCCGGAACCTCTTTTGTCTTTTCATAACGAACCTTTGATACTTCTTCATTACTTAAATACTTCACTAGCTCTTCTGCCAGCTCCGCATTTTTAGAGAACGTGCTTACGTTATAGCTTTTTACTCCGATAAATGCGCGCATATTTTCTCCATTGGATAGCTTCGGCAAGGAAGCAATGCCATAGTCGACTCCAGCTGTTTCAAATGGTTCCAGATTCCATGGGCCTGATATGATGGCAGCCGCTTTCCCTTCGGTAAACAGCGACTCGATAACGTTGATTCCTTGCTCACCCACTAAGCCCGACGGGAATAGCTTCTCATCGTAGAAACGCTTGATCTCACTTGCGCCTTCTACCGCTCCTTCATTGTTTAATCCGATGTCTTCCGGATTAAACGTACCATCGCTGTTCTTGCCGAAGACGTAGCCGCCATAGCCGCTCAGCACGCTATTGGCATAATAGGTCTGATCAAACAGTGCCAGGAAACCATATTGCTCCCCTTGACGAACTTCTTTGGAATAATTGAACCACCCCTCCAAATCCTGTGGCAGTTCTTCTTCGGTAATAAGATCCTTATTATAGTAGAGCATCGTCGTTTCAACAGCTTTCGGAAGTCCATACACTTTACCGTCGACGATTTGCGATTGCATGGCTGATTCTGTGTAAGCGGATTGCAACGTTTCATCAACCGCCAATTCTTTCACTAAACCCTCCGCAACAGCAGATCCCATTTGGTCTCCCGGCATTGTGAATACATCAGGGCCTGACCCAGCTGGGCCGTCCAGCCGTAAATCTTCTAATTGCTGGGCATAGTTTTTCTCAACGATTTCTACCGTCACATCATGTTCTTTTTCAAACTCGGCTACAGCGTCTTCAATACCGATTGCTTTCTCTTTATCTTCCCAAATGACTAATTTGTCACTTTTTTCGGACTCACTTCCATCCGCACCGCTCTCTTGCGGTCCACACCCAGCCAGTAAAACTCCCGTCATTAAACCAGATACCAAGCCAAGGACTAGCTTTTTCCTTTTCACTCGACCCCACTCCTTTTATTGAAAGCGTTTACAATATTAAACATAGCATTCTGTCCATCCGAAGTAAACAATTATTTTACTTATTTAGGTAAATAATTTACGCAAACAAAAAACGACTTTTTTAGTCAGTCGTTTTCGTCATCGTACTCTTTCTTTCGACAATCTCGCCAGTAATTAGTACTGTCTTAGATAATGTCCGCTTACCTAGTATTTGTTCCAGCAGCAAATCAATAGCTGACTTGCACACTTCATTCAAATCGATACGGACAGTCGTCAAAGGAGGAGATACATATTTTGCCACACTGATATTATTGATACCGATAACGCTCACCTGCCCCGGAATAGCGATACCTTCTTCATTCAATGCCTGGAGCATACCTACAGCAATCGGATCAGCAGCCGCAACGAATGCACTCGGCAGCACACTCAATTCATCCATCGCCTTTTTCATTAAGCCATAACCATTTTCAACGCTGAAACCACGTCTGCAAAGAACGGATCGATCATCCAGGATACCCTTTTCCTCCATATAGGTACGGAAAGCCTTCTCTCTGGGATCCATCTCATCCATCATCGTATCCGGGTTTTGAAAGGTTCCGCCAATGAAGCCTATTTCGCGGTGCCCTTGCTCCAGCAAATGGTCTATCTGCTTCCTCGTAATCCATTCCAAATCGGGACGTACAGCATCGTAATGATCCGGATTTGGAGATGAATCAATGAAAACACCATTCTTAGTTAAGTTCTGCAGCTTTACGTGCTCCGCTTTCGTGAAGCTCCCCACCGCCAGAAACCCTTGGATAGTATCGGGAACAGCTTCTATCCCATCCTCTTTTTTGTATAAAGTCAATTCAACATTGCGTTCTTTCGCACATTGTTCCAGTGCCTTACGCATCGTTTTGAAATAAACATCCTCCAGCTCTTCTGTAACTGTTACCCAATAGAGAAAAGCTATTTGCTTAATCCGTATATGGACTTCTTTCTTTCGATAGTTCAGCCGTTCTGCCACTGCAAATATTTTGTCCTTTGTTTCTTCTGTCACAGATAGGCTTTCGTCGTGATTCAGCACCCTGGAAACTGTGGAAACAGAAAACCCGACTTCATTTGCGATTTCTTTTATTGTTGCCAAACCCCTCACCTCTTCTGATTAGATTATGACAGATAAACACACACCAGTAAACTTTTTACTAAATATTCAACTCGCAAAATAGGCTTAAGTATCCCTTGCTTCCAATTTCTCCTTATAGTACACTATCTGTAACTTAGTTAATTAAATTAATAAAGTACATTCAGGAGGCATCGTAATGACGCTTAATCAGAATCTAACAGCTTCATTTCAAAAAATCTTCCAAACTACTGAAAATCCACGCCAATTCTTTGCACCTGGCAGAATCAATTTAATCGGTGAGCACACTGATTATAATGGCGGACATGTATTTCCAGCAGCAATCTCTTATGGGACTTATGCTTTAGCGGCAAAACGCAGTGACAACTTACTCAGATTTTACAGCATGAACTTTTCTGAAACCGGTATCATTGAACGCAGGTTAGATGATCTTGCCTTTCAATCCAACGATGATTGGGCCAATTATCCAAAGGGTGTATTACTTTATTTACAGCAAGCTACCGACAAAATAACATCTGGCATGGACATCCTTTATTACGGAGATATACCAAATGGAGCCGGTCTCTCTTCTTCTGCTTCCATTGAGCTAGTTACTGGCGTATTGGCTGATAGCATATATGGACTTGGAATGGAACGTATTCCGCTTGTACAGCTTGGACAACGGGTGGAGAATGAATATATCGGTGTAAACAGCGGCATCATGGATCAATTTTCGGTCGGGATGGGTAAACAAGGGCACGCTATCCTGCTTGACTGCAACACATTGGATTACGAGCATGCACCCGTAGATTTGTCTGAACATGTGATTTTGATTGCCAATACGAATAAGCAGCGAACTTTATCCGGTTCAAAATATAACGAACGCCGATCAGAATGTGAAGCTGCCCTGCAGGATTTACAGCAAAAACTCAAGATTAATAGTCTCGGCGAGCTCTCACCAGAAACATTTGAACAGCATCACACATTAATCAGCAATCCTGTCCACGTCAAACGTGCACGTCATGCTGTATATGAGAATAACCGCACGATCGAGGCGTTGAAAAAGCTTCAAAGGCATGACTTGGCTGCTTTCGGGGAATTGATGAATGATTCGCATCGTTCACTGCGGGATGATTACGAAGTGACTGGACAGGAACTCGATACGATTGTTGAAGCTGCCTGGGCACAGGATGGTGTTCTCGGCGCTCGCATGACAGGTGCTGGATTCGGCGGCTGCGCAATTGCATTAGTGGAAAAAGATAAGATTGATGCAGTCCAAGCAGGTATCCAGCAGCACTATAAAGAAAAGATCGGATATGAGGCAACCTTCTATACTGCTACGATCGGTGACGGTGCAAAGGAATTAGCATAAAGGATGTGTTCATATGATTTATTCAGATATCGAGGCTTTACTAGAGCAGACTTGCAAGGAAGATTTAATAAAGGAACGGGATATCATCTACGTACGAAACCAAGTAATGCACTTGCTGAAGATGACAACATACCCGGCACATAAAATTTTGACGAGCTCTGGTTCGATACCGGATTTAGTCGATCGAATCGTCGATTATGCCGTGAATGAAGATATCATCGATAACATTTTGGATGAGAAAGAGATGCTTGCGGCATCGTTGATGAATTGCTTTATACCTCGCCCTTCCACTGTCCAGGCATCATTTGACAGCTATTATAAGAAATCACCGGAACAGGCAACGGATTACTTTTATAATCTAAGCAAGAACAGCAACTATATCCAGATGAATCGGATCAAAAAAAATATATCGTATAAAGTACAGACCGAATATGGCGAAATGGACATTACCATCAACTTGTCCAAACCTGAAAAAGATCCAGAACAAATCAAGCGCGAACGGATGATGAAGCAGGATAATTCCTACCCTCTCTGTGTGCTCTGCAAAGAAAATGAAGGCTATTCAGGAAGAATTGGATATCCTGCAAGGTCCAACCACCGCGTAATTGAATTGTCACTAGGAGAGGAGAAGTGGCTTTTCCAATATTCTCCTTACGTTTATTATGATGAACACAGCATCGTATTATCAGAGGAACATCGGGATATGAAAATCAATGCAGATGCATTCCGAAGACTGCTTGAATTTGTGGAGAAGTTCCCTCATTATTTCATTGGCTCAAATGCCGATTTGCCGATTGTAGGAGGTTCTATTCTCTCCCATGATCATTATCAAGCAGGGCGCTATACCTTTGCCATGACCAATGCGGAAGAACGCTATACCTTTTCGATTCATTCGCATCCTGACGTAAGAGCTTCTGTTCTTAAGTGGCCGATGACGGTCATTCGGCTCCAGGCGAACGACCAGGGGAAATTGGTAGAGGCAGCCGATAGTATTCTGGCCTTTTGGCGCAACTACGATGACAAAAATGCATCCATTCTATCTTATACAGACAACACGCCGCATAATACAATAACTCCGATTGCCAGAATGCGTGATGATTTGTATGAAATGGATCTTGTACTTCGCAATAACCGGACGACAGCTACCCACCCATTGGGTATCTTTCACCCGCATGCAGATGTGCATCACATCAAAAAAGAAAATATCGGATTGATTGAAGTGATGGGCCTCGCTGTATTGCCGCCGCGCTTGGAAAAAGAGCTAGAAACAATTTATAAGTTTCTAGCCGGAAAAGTCGATGCAGTGGACCCTCCGCACGAAGAATGGGCTCGGGTATTGCGTGCGGAACATGGATTCCTTCATAACGAACAATATGCAAAAGAAGTTGTTCAAAAAGAACTTGGCAAGAAATTCGTCCGCGTATTGGAGGATGCTGGAGTCTTTAAGGACGACAAAGTCTTTCAGCGCTTCATCACAAAACTCAATCAGAAAGTGGTGTCTTCATGATCGAAAAGACTATCCTCCAGGATGGGTGGGAATTGTACACGGTCACCAATAATAACGGAATGCGTCTTGAGGTTCTGAACTTTGGAGGCATCATCACGTCCCTGGAAGTACCTGATAAAGACGGGGACTTAGAGAATATCGTACTAGGCTATCGCGACCTTCAAGATTACAAAGATAATCCCAACTACTTCGGTGCTTTGATCGGCCGGGTAGCTGGACGGATAAGAGAGTCTGAATTCGTATTGGATGGCCAAACATACAAACTGGAAGCAAATGAAGGGAACCACCATTTGCACGGCGGTCCTGAAGGGTTTCACCAAGTACTTTGGAAGGTAGAACCTTTTGAAGAGAATGAAATAAACGGTCTTCGACTTTCTCACACAAGTAAGGATGGTGAAGGCGGCTACCCAGGGAGCCTAACAGTGAATGTCACCTACACACTCACAGAGGACAACAAATTAGTTATCCTTTATGAAGCAGCCACTGACAAGGCAACTCCTGTAACTCTGACAAATCATACGTACTTCAATCTCAGCGGAAACCTGAAAAGAACCATTGCGAAGCAGCAGGCATTGGTCGCAAGTGATCAGTACACAGAGTTGGATGAAGAACTGATTTCAACCGGCAGACTGCTGGATACAGCTGCTTCACCATTCGCCTTGCGGTCATTCAAACCGTTAGAGGAAGTATTCGGCGCACAGCATGAACAGCTTCGCATTGCCGGGGAAGGTATCGATCACTACTTCTTGTTTTCAAGCAATGAGAAACCAAAAGCTGGTCTCTATGATCCAGATAGCGGAAGACTACTGACTATCCAATCGAATCAGCCTGGCCTCGTCGTGTATACAGGTAATGGCCTGGATGATTCATTGGTACTTAGAGAACGCAAATCTGAAAAGTACCTGGGGATTTGTTTTGAAACACAGGCTTTCCCTGCTGGCTTGCATCATGTTGGTTTTCCAGATCTCATCTTGAAGCCTGAAGAGCCGTACCGAAAAGAGACTGTATTCTCTTTTTCAACCAAATAATTATAAAAGGAGCCAGCCAATCAATCGATTGGCTGGCTCCTTTTATTATACCGGTGCAAACAGGTCCACCAACTGCAGCGCTACTGCCCCTAATGCTGTCGCATGCTTTCCATGTTTACTTACCATTATTTCAGTCTGAGCCGCTTGGTCCGTCAGGGCTCGGCTCGCAATTTCTTCCTTCAGTGGGGGGAGGAGAAATTCTGCGCTCTCCATTACGCCTCCACCAAGAATGATCCGATCGGGATTCAACAGATGAATTAAATTGATCAGACCGATCCCCAGTATCTGGCCAGTCTTTTCCAGAGTGGTTTTAGCTTCTTCATCTCCAGCTCTTGCTGATTGATAGACAGCTTCTCCACTCGCCATACTCGCTCTCCGCGCGATAGACGGGCCACTTGCAAGTGTTTGCAGGCAGCCATTGTTTCCGCAAGCGCATTTCTCTCCATTCGGATCAATAGACATATGCCCAAGCTCTCCAGCCAAGCCAGCCGCTCCGTGGAAAAGCTTTCCACCGATGATGATTCCCGCACCAATTCCGCGTCCGATATTAACGGCCACCATACTATCCTGCATATCATACCCACCGAACCATGATTCACCGAGCGCCATCGCCCGTGCGTCATTATCCACCTTCACAGGAATGCTGAATCTAGTTTCCAGCTCCTCCTTGATTGCAATGTTACGCAATCCTAAAAGAGGAGCTACTCGCGAAACACCTGTCTCTACATCGACGACTCCATGCATCGCTACTCCAATACCTATGATCTGCCCCGTTTGCACGCTAAGCTGATCAAGCAATTGCTGGATCGCTGTTACAACTTGATGCAAAAACTCGCTATTCGTATGCACATGAAGTGGATGTGAGACGAGCCCTAATATCTCTCCTGTCAGATTCGTCAAAATGCAGTCGACTGTTCCAGGACCAGCATCGACACCGATGACGAACCACTCATCTGTCCGGATATGAAGCATGGTAGGCTTTCGTCCGCCGCTCGAGGATCCGAGCTTACTTTCCTCCACCAGACCTTGTTCCATCAGCTCTTTAACGATGATACTGACTGTCGGAGGTGTCAGGCCTGTCTCCTTTGCAATATCTGCGCGTGATATTGGCGCTGCCACGCGAATCTTATTGAGGATCAAAGATCTATTCACTGTTTTCATCAATTGAAATGTGCCACGCTGCATATAAACCGCTCCACTGTCAGTAGTAATTTCAGTATATCATCATTCAAACTAAGCCGACGCCATGTAAATCTAATCTCTAGATCTCTATATCTTTAATCACTCTTGCTGGATTTCCCCCGACTACAGTATTTGCAGGGACATCTTTCGTTACGACTGCACCTGAACCGACAACCGCATTATTCCCGATTGTAACACCAGGATTAATGACAGCACGTCCGCCGATCCAGACATTATCTCCAATTGTCACCGGCTTGCCCAATTCATATCCAGAATTACGTTCTACCGGATGCAATGGATGCGTTGCGGTATAAATATGTACACCTGGAGCAAGCATGCAATTATCACCGATACGAATTTCACAAATATCCAGCATTACACAATCAAAATTCGCATAGAAGTTCTCTCCAAGATGGATATTGTACCCGTAATCACAGCGAAAAGTCGGTTCGATGTAGGATTTGCCTTTTGCAGAGCCGAGTATCTGCTGCAATAAATTCGCTCTCTCGGCATGTTCATAGCTTGTCGTATCATTATATTGCCGAATCAACTCTCGAATTTCCATCCGTCTATCCGTTAATTCTTTATCGGACGGACGATAAAGCTCTCCAGCCACCATTTTCTCTCTTTCTGTCTTCAAATTACCTTCTCCCCTTTCTGATAATGATAATCTCTCACTTTATATATCTATTGTTATAAAACTCGTAAACACTGACCATACTGATTCTATTATATCGCAAAGGAGAATTACTATGCACACCCGCCTCAAAGTTGCACTGCCTCTATTATTCATACTCATTGCACTTTTATTGATCTTGCCAGTCCAAGCAGATGCCAGCGTTTCCAATACAGGACAGACGACTGCAAACCTGAACATCAGGGCAGCCCCCTCTACGGATGCCGCCATTATTGGTAAGTTCCCGGCAGGCACACAGTTCCAGTATATCGACAGAGGGGATGGCTGGGGACAGATTACGATTCAGAGCCAAACAGGTTATCTCAGCTTGGATTATGTAACAGCAGTGAATGAAGAAACAGCCGCCTCCGCATCTGCTCCCACTGAATCATCAAACGGGCAGCCTGTGCAAAAAATAGTTATTGATCCCGGTCACGGCGGCAAAGATCCCGGTGCAATCGGCAATGATACGATGGAAAAACGGGTTGCCCTTACTATATCCGAAAAACTGCAGCACAGATTGCTTGCTAATGGGTATGACGTAAAAATGACGCGCAGTGAGGATGTTTTTATACCTTTAACAGAACGAGCGACATTTTCGAATAACTGGAAAGCAGATTTATTTGTAAGCGTCCATGCCAATAGTGCTACATCTTCGTCAGCAAAAGGATTGGAATCCTACTACTATGGGGCAAGCAGCAGCGGGAAACAGCTTGCTTCCAGCATACAAACTGCACTAGTAGCTAACACGAATAATGAAAATAGAGGCACACATAGTGCTGATTTCTATGTACTGCGACATACATCCATGCCAGCTGTACTCGTTGAAACAGGATTTATCTCGAACCCTGCTGATGCTGTACTTCTAAACGATTCAAGTTACCAAGATAAAGTAGCTAATTCAATTGCAGAAGGAATAACAGAGTATGCAAGCTAAAGCAGAGCTGCCGATATGGCAGTTTTTTACATAATATTCACACTATCTCTATTCATATAATCGTATAATGGGAAGGAATAAGGGGGGGATTGATATTTGAAGTATTTCGTGGATTTCATTCTAGCAATCATACTTACCGGACTCTCCTATTACATCGGCAGCATCTTATTCCGGCACGGTATGCCGATCTGGCAAGCAATGGTAATCGGCTTTTCCGTCGTTGCTCTTGGCGCATTGACAGAAGCACTAGGTGCACCGATTTGGCTGATTGTGCTCGTTCCTTTCCCAGTAGGTATGCTGCTGCTGTACCTGTTCCTGCAAGCACCTATCTATAATTGGTTCATTACTTATGCAACAACCTTAACTATTTACACCCTGATTCACATCCCGATGAGCTACTACTTCCAATTTCATAGTTTGATACCTGCTTGGAAGTTATCCTAATGCTGGAAAAGGAGACTGCACGAAGCAATCTCCTTTTTCAGCATTACTCTATTTTAAAGCCAGAAGATAGTATCTGGATGCTTTTTCAAAGTCATGATTATCTGTGTAATATTTAGCCAGTCGTTCGGAAAAGTGACGGACGCTATTCTCATCCTCAATAGATTGAAAATACTCAATGCCTTCCCGCCAGACTAATTCGAAACTGTCCTTATCGACATATTGCTTATGAAGCATGGCGAACATCCATTTATACGCATCTTCATCCCGCTTCTTACTTAAAGCAAACCCCTCAGTAAAATACTCCATTGCACGATCCTTCAAGCCAAGCCGGAAACTGGATTCTGTCACGTAGTATAGACTCTTCAAATAATATTCAGGATGCTTGTAATGCATAGATTGTTCAAATTGCTCCATTGCCTTCTCAAGCTGATTTTGCTTGAAATACAGTACTCCAAGATTGTGATGGATATACATGGGTAGCTGCAATTCGGACTCTGCCGCATCATGCTGCAGAGCAGATAGGAACAACTCTTCCGCTTTACGGAAGTCTGCCAAATGCATATGATTCAACCCTTGGAGCATGCGGCATTTGGCAAGCTGCAATTTCTGATTGTACCGAAAAGCTGATTCGATTGCTTTATTAGCATTTAAGACCGAGAATGCAGTCATATTCATATAGTAGTACGTATTTGCCAATTTGTAATAGAAATCAGACACTTCACGGGGATTAAATTCCACTGATAAAAACGATTCAGCGCGCTCATATTGGACAATTGCTTCCTGCAGCTTGTTTTGCCGGTACAGCAGCAGTCCCTTGAAAAAGTGGAAGTAATAAAGATTTTCACCGGTGAGCACGAATGCATCAGCAGCACCTTCAAGCAGCTTTTCTCCCTTGTCCAAATCACCTTTCAGCATCTCCAGACGCGCATCGAACAGCATACTTTTTGCAAGCAGCTTTTCATCATGAATGGAAGGCTCCTGTTCAGTTATTCTACTACGGATATGCTCACCAACACGGACCTGTTCCAATTTAATATTTTCGTATAACTCATCAAGCAGCTCGTTAAATATCTCCGCATTCTTCAAATCTGTTTGGTACATCGGCTCACCCTCTTTCTATTCATATCTGAATCATCGGTAGATTTCCAGTAATGTTTAGGCGATCAGAAAGAAAAAGATCCACCATTTGGTGAATCGGTTTATTTTAGTTCTTTTCCATATATTCGGTATGCTTTCTCGTTCGGATAAACGAATCTTTCAGCAGTTCCCATCCATTACGTTCATAAAACTTAATTGCTCCAGTATTATTCTCACGAGAAGTCAGGACAGTGGTCCTGTTAGGAGCTGCAGTTAGCAGCTAATCTAATCAGCACAGAATTTCTGGCCAGTTTCCGGATCCTCATCCTGCACACTCTCCCGTTTCCAATTTTTATCTATTATATAGAAAGCCGAATCAATTTGTAGCCTGCCCTTGCATTGTTTTGGATCGCAGGCTGTAGGATGAAACCTTCTTCTTCTGATATTTGAATACATCCACTCTGTCTGGATATGGATACACAAGAAAGCGTCCTTGCTTAGTTTCTATCTCATACGGCACGCCTTCAGGAGCAGGCGCGTAATAGTATTTTTCTAAGAAGTTGGCCTGATTGAATTGATCGATAATAAGCTGCGCTTCTTCTTCTGAAAGAGCCTTGCCATCCCGTTTGACAGTTACATCATAGGATAGCTTCGGATGCAGCTGGAATCTCTTTCCAACTTTGTCCACAACACCACTCGGTGCTGATGCCGCTAAAACTTTAATCAAACTAGCTACAATCAATAAGACAATAAATACCCACGACAAATCTTTTCGCCTCGATTCCAATTAATCGTGCTTATGATAACACAATTTCATCAAACCTTCTTCTTCATTTTTGACAAGAAAATGACAGTTACACCTTCCGTCCTATTTCAAAAAATGGTTCTTTAAACTTATACTGGTAAAAGGAGGTGATATCATATGAAAACACCAAAAACGTTAACGATGATTTCATTAATCTTATTGATTTTACTCTTTATCGCTTGTCTTCTCTTCACGATCACTCTGCCCCAAAATCAGTCCATGGAACAGGCAGTGACCCGATATCTTGAGAACGATCCAAAGTACCAAAGAACACTTGATTCTGGTGAAACCCCTTCGATCTGCCCTGGTGAGATGGCTTCTGAAACAATGTCTGCCCTGCAAGTATTCTTCGCCATTCCTACCATATACATAGCCATCATTACTATCATTGTACTGATTGGCTACACCCTTATATCCAAAAGACCTAAAGGTGCCGCATTAACACTATCCAGCGCAGGGATTTTATCTCTGGCCACGGTCGTCATTCCTGTGCTTTTATTCATTGCTGGCGGTATGTTACGAAAGAGATCTGCATAAAAAAGTCTTCTCCGGCCTCGGAGAAGACTTTTTCTATTATTTCCGTAATTTTGATACAACCAATCCAAGCAAGCCACCGATGATCGAAGGTACCACCCAACCAAGACCTACCTCATAGAAGGGCAGCACCGCTTGGAAGAAGTCATTGACTGCTGTTATCTGCAACCCAGCTTCATTGAAGCCATCAAAGATACTTACACAGAATGTCAGTACGAGGCTTCCGATATATACTTCCCGTTTTCCGCCGAATAGCGGATGTAAGAATGTAAGGAACACCAAACTGATCGTAATTGGATAAATTGCCATCAAAACTGGGACTGAAATTGAAATTAATTCTGTAAGTCCAATATTCGCTACTATCGCACTGAAAACAGATAGCACAATAGCAAATGTCTTATAGGAAATACGCGGCATTAATTCATGGAAAAACGTCGAGCAAGATGTGATCAACCCAACGCTTGTCGTTAGACAGGCAACTGTAATCATCAATCCAAGGAAGATGATACCCCATGAACCGAAATAATAATTAGAAACATCTGCAAGAATTTCAGCACCGTTGCTTAAGTAACCAAGCTCACTGACACTGGATGCACCCATAAAGGAAAGTGCCGTATAAATCACTGCCAGTACAACAGCAGCTAGTGCAGTTGCCAATAAACAAACCTTCATAACTGAGCCTTTATTGGTTATACCTCTATCCTTCAGCGCATTGACGATTATAATCCCAAACACACATGCAACAAGCGCATCCAATGTCAAATAGCCTTCCTGGAAACCTTTGAAGAAAGCGTTTGACGTATACTCACTTTGAGGTGCATGGAATTTACCGATTGGAAAAATAATAGCAACGATAACAAGCAAACCGATAAAAGCAAGTTTGATTGGTGTCAGGAATTTTCCGATAACATCAATGATCTTAGTCGGATTCAACGACAACAAACATGTGACAGCAAAGAAAAGCACTGTAAACAAAACCAACGGAAGCGGACCTGGATCAGCAGATAAGAATGGTTTCAAACCAATTTCATACGATACATTTCCTGCACGCGGTATCGCAAAGAACGGTCCGATCGCAAGATATAAAATGATCGTATAAATCATTCCGAATACAGGATGCACCCTGCTGGATAATGACATTAGGTCTCTCTCGCCCGAATAAACAAAAGCGATGATTCCAATCAATGGTAAACCTACACCCGTTACAAGAAACCCTGCATTGGCTATCCATATATTTTCACCTGCTTGCTGCCCTAGCATCGGCGGGAAGATCAGATTCCCAGCTCCGAAGAACAAAGCAAAGAGCATCAAACCAAGAATGACGGTAAATGAACCTGGCACTTTCTTTGACACAAAAAAACCTCCACTAACTATTCGAATAGTCTGATAAATAACAAAATATTAATGTAATATGATTTTAGTCAGATTTTCTGACACAATACTGGTTAGTATAATACTGAATTGTGTAACATTCAAGGAGTTTTTGTTAGGAATGTTCTGTAAATATATGTATAACAAAATATTTCGGAAGCCATGGCGAATAATTTATCGGCTATTTCCGACAATAATCATAAAAGGAATATAATCATGGACTTCCCAATCATCCAGACGAACTTCTGGGATTCCGTTATTGGCATCCCGGTAACACTTATCCTTACCCAAATGCTAAAACTATTTTTCCCCTTACCAAAGCAGTATGTGCCTACAATCGCCGTTCTAATCGGACTGGCCCTCTCGATTTTCTACAGTCATCCACATGACTTGATAGCTGGTATCTTCATGGGCTATTTTTATGGCTATGCCGCAATTGGCAGTTATGCCGCTACAAAGACAACTTGGAAAGTTTTCCGTAGGGAAAAACGGGATTTTTCGTAAAGAAAAGCCCCTGCCATATGGCAGAGGCTATAAGAAGTTGCTTAGCCGGACTAGCATTATAACTACCATTATCCATATAAGCAAGGCTGATATACGATTAAGCATCAAAAGCATCTTGCCCTGAGCATCCAATTGCCCGATGAACCTTCCTGCTGCAGCTAAGCCAAAGAACCAAACCACGAAACAGTAATGCAAGCTATCGTGAAGCTCCATTTTTCGGGACCAGAATAATCAAGGGAGCTTGTTCCGAGTACACCGACTATTTCAAGAATGGCATGTGGATTAAGCAAAGAAACTGACGCAGCGAAAATGATTGCTTTCGGGGGACTGAACGTTCTTCGCCTGTTTGTACATTTCATATGCCTTTGAATTAATCGACCAGCTGGAATATGCATTAAAGCAACTAGCTGCCTTAGTCGTGAGCCTGCAAAAATAAACCCGTCAGAGAGAATTCTGACGGGTTTTACTACATTTACTTGTTTTACTTCCTTGTCTTTGCGTCTTTAAAAGCAGCCTTAGTTTGCTGAAGCAGTTCCTTGTCTGTCAGCAGCCGATAGCCCGTATGAGCTAATGCTTTGGCCCCTTTTATAACAGCTGCATCACCAATTTCTGATCGGGCAGCTTCCCTGAATTCTTCTGTATGACCAATCAGCTCTTCTGGCCCAATTTGGATATACGGGTGTGCAGTCGGCACTTCATAGCTGATATTACCTGTATCAGTCGATCCACGACCTTTATCTTTTTTCAAATGAACATACTCTCCGACTTTTTCTAATTCTTCTTTGAGCACTTCATCCAGTACTGGATTCAAAACAAAGTCCTTTACCTCGTTCTGGAATCTCTCAATTTTCACACTAGCCCCCGTAGCCAATGCAGCTCCCTTGGCTATATTCTTTACCTTATCGGAAACAGCCTGTGCTTTTTGCCACGTTTCTGCTCGGATGAAGAACCTTGCTGAAGCATACTCAGGTACGATATTCGGTGCATCTCCACCATTTGGAATGATGCCATGAATGCGTATGTCCTGCGGAAGGTGCTGGCGCAATGCATTTATTCCATTGAAAAGCTGAATAACGGCATCCAAGGCATTGATTCCTTTATCTGGCGCACCGGAAGCATGAGCTGGTTTTCCGTAGAAATGAAAATCAAGCGGATCGACAGCGAGAAACTCACCCGTTACACTTGTTCTGCCAGAAGGATGAATGATCAAGGCAGCATCAATATCCTTCAGCAGCCCATGCTTTACGAAGCTTCCTTTGGCACTGCCATTTGGTCCGCCTTCCTCGGCAGGTGTTCCAAGAACCGCTACACTACCACCTGCCTCATCCAATGTTTCCGCCAAGGCAACGCCTGCTGCTGTACTAGTGGTACCGATAATATTATGTCCGCAAGCATGCCCGATACCAGGTAGTGCATCATACTCAGCAAGGAATGCAATACGAGGACCTGGCTTACCGCTATCTTTCAGTGCATAAAAAGCTGTTTCATGTCCTGCTACACCTTTATCCACTTGGAATCCCGCTTCTTCCAGCAAAGCAATGAGCGTTTCGCTCGCGAAAAATTCCTGGTTTCCGATCTCTGGCTTCGCATGGATGGCCTGACTAGTCTGGATATACTTTTCTTTATTTGTATCCAAATGCAGTGAAATTCTGCTAACTTCCGTAACAGATCTACTCATAATCATTCCTCCTCCTGAAGTCTTTTCAGATGCTCCTGCAGTTCCTCTTTTGGTACATCTACCACGATAGAGCCACCATTTGTATCATTCTCGACTGCTTCCTTCACAGCTTCATCCTGATACAGCTCAACGATTTTCTGATATGTTTCATTGTTCTCGTCTTTCTTATTAACTGCGAAGACATTTACAAAGGGTGTAATGCTGTCATCTTTGGCATTTTCCAAATAAATTGGATCTTCCTTCGGATCAAGACCTGCCTGACCTGCTATACCATTATTGATGAAAGATGCTGCTACATCCGGCAAGACACGTGGAGTTTGCTGGGCAACAACAGGTACGATCTCAATGTTCTTCGGATTCTCTACAATTTTGGATGGATCTCCGAACTGGCCAAAGTCATCCGCTAATTTTATAACGCCAGCTGCTTCCAAAGCCCGCAGTGATCTAGCTTGGTTAGATGGATCATCCGGGATAGCAATCTTATCGCCTTCCTTCAGTTCATCAAGGCTTTCGATTTTCTCTGAATAAGCTCCAATTGGGGCAATGACTGTCGAACCGATTGGTACAATAGTATCGCCATTTTCTTTGGCATATTGACTTAGGAAGGCGATATGCTGGAATGAGTTCATGTCGATTTCACCGTTGGCCAACGCTTGGTTTGGCAGTGTATAGTCAGAGAATTCCACAAGTTCGATATTGATGCCCTCTTCCTTCGCCTTTTCCTTCAAAATTGGCCATTGATCCCCATCAGAACCTGTTACACCGATTTTCACTGTTTGGCTGCCATCTGCTGAGCTGCTCCCACACGCTGCAAGGATAAATACAAAGGCTAACGAAACGATTCCAAGTAGAGCTTTTTTCATGTCGATCATCTCCTTAAAATTTTTCTTGAAAGTGTATTGCCGACCCATTGGGCAAGCTGGACAAGCACAATTAAGATAACGACTGTAACAATCATGACGCTTGTATCAAACCGCTGGTAGCCATATGTCATCGCTACATGTCCGAGACCACCGCCGCCGACCGTTCCTGCCATTGCCGAGAAATCAATCAAACTGATGGTAATGAACGTCAATCCGAGAACGAGCGGACCGAGAGCTTCCGGAATCAAGATGGTAAAGATTATCTGAAGAGGACTGGCTCCCATGGCCTTGGCTGCCTCGATGACACCCGGGTCAATACTGATGAAATTATTTTCTACAACTCGTGCGATGCTGAATGCAGCTGCGATGCTCATTGGGAAGATCGCGGCCCATGTACCGATAGTCGTGCCAATCACCTCTCTGGTCAGCGGACTGATCGCGACTAGGAATATAATGAAGGGGATCGGGCGGATAATGTTGATCAGGAAGTTGATAATTTGAAAAAGAAACGCATTTTCTAGGATGTTTCCTTTACGGGTAATGAAAAGTAGAAGTCCGAGAATGATGCCGAATATAGAACCAATGACCAATGTGACAGCCACCATCAGAATCGTCTGACCAGTCGCCTCGACAATACGCGGCCAAAAAGTTTGCCAATCTACGCCCATGCCACATCCACCTCCTCTATTTGTACGATCTCTTCTAATTCCCTTACAGCACTGGCTGTTTTACCTTCGTCACCGTCAAAGCTGACAAGCAAATTGCCGTAGAATTTTGCCTGGATTTCTTGGACGGAACCATAGACGATATTCACGTCAATATCGTGCTTTCTTGTTACCCGGGATAAGACTGGATCGCTTGCCACCTCTCCTTTGAAAATGATTCGGTATAGCTGCTTCCCGCCTTTTTGCCGCCACTCATCTAATAACGATGGAGATGGGAGGTCCTGCTGAACGGAGCGGATAAAACGTTTTGTCGTCTGGTGGACAGGACTTGTGAATGTATCGAATACACCGCCAGTTTCTATAACCTCTCCATCCTCCATTACAGCAACCTTGTCACAGATTGCTTGAATCACATGCATCTCATGTGTGATCAGCAGAATTGTAATACCGAATTCCTTGTTCACCTTTTTAAGAAGACGAAGAATTTCACCGGTTGTATCAGGATCCAGTGCCGAAGTTGCTTCATCACAAATCAGAATATCTGGTGATGTGGCTAATGCTCTGGCAATGCCAACTCTCTGTTTCTGCCCCCCTGAAAGCTGCTCCGGAAAATCCTTAGCCTTGTCTGACAACCCAACGAAACGCAGCAGTTCTTCCACTCTCTCTTTTATTTTTGCTCGCGGCATTTTTGCTAGTTTCAAAGGATAAGCAACATTACCAGCAACAGTCCGCGAGGTTAACAGATTGAAATTCTGAAAGATCATCCCTATCCTGCGGCGTACTTTCCGAACTTCACTAGGACGAAGACTGGCTAAATCCACACCTTGCACTTCCACCGAACCTGCTGTCGGATTTTCCAGCACATTGACAAGCCTGAGCAAGGTACTTTTACCGGCTCCGCTAAAGCCGATAATGCCGAATATCTCTCCTTCCTCGATTGTCAGATTCACATTTCTAACAGCATGCACTTCCCGTTTTCCGATTGTAAATGTCTTTGAAACATCCTTGAAAGCAATCATCATTTTTCCTCCCATCAACACAAAAGAGCCCTCTTTTCCTTATCCAGAAAAAGAGGGCTCCACGTATGAAACTTCCTCATTCTCATCTTCCAAACGCTCATGAGCGTTTGCAGGAATTGGCACGGTATTTAGTAATAAACCCGTTGCCGAGACGTCATAGGGCCTGATCCCTCGGTCTCTCTGGATAAGAATAAAACAAGTATGTAGTTGTAAGATTTGATTACCATGTTATGGGATTGCAGATTGAAAGTCAATCTCTTTTTTAAAATTCTTTTCCCTGGTATTGGATAATCCCTTGCTGTGGCCAGCTTGCGTTAGCTATTTATACATTATCAAAAAAGGATTGCTTCACACAGCCTTTCAATCATAATAAGACGCATATTGGCTAGTTTGGATTAGTAGCTAAAGTATACGATAACCAAGCCTGTTTTCCTATACAGCCAAATTAAAAAGTCGCATCAAAGATTCGACTTTCAATGTTATTCAGCTTTTAGGTGCCAAGTGTAACTTACAAAATCCCCAATAAGGTCTGCAGGTACACGAATACCGCTGTATGCCAGTTCATCACCACTGTATATTTCTTCCGTACCATTGATTCTGTAGTTTTTAGCTCCATCCAATCCCTTCATCCGTAAAGAAGCGAGTGGTGCTGCTGGCTCTGCCAGAACACGATAATAGGAGACAAAAGCTTCTGTTTTATCTTCGTTAACAAACATCCAAGCAGTTTCATTGCCTTCAAAAGGACTTTTCAGCCGATAGAATCGACCGAACTGAACAAGTCTGCGAATCTCCTTATAGGTGTTAATCTGCTGCTTGACGACTTCCTTCTCCTCAGGACTAAGCTTTGTGAGGTCCAGCTCGTATCCTAGATTCCCTGCCATCGCGACGTCACCCCGCATCTCCAATGAAGTAAATCTGTGTACTTGATGGTTCGGAACATCAGATACATGGGCACCCATCGAAGCAATGGGATAAAGCAAACTTGTAGTATGCTGAATTTTAAGCCTTGAGACAGCATCTGTATTATCACTTGTCCATGTTTGTGGCATGTAATACAGAATTCCCGGGTCATAGCGTCCGCCGCCGCCTGAGCAGCTTTCAAACAGAATCTGCGGAAAACGGGAAGTGATCTTATCCATCACTTCATAGACTCCGAGAATATGTCGATGTGCTGTTTCCCGCTGACGCTCAGGAGGAAGCAAGGCAGAACCGACCTCAGACAGATGACGGTTCATATCCCATTTCACATAAGTGATTGGGGCACTTTCCAAGATGGCTGCTACTCGCTTAATAATCTCCTCCCGAACATCCTGTCTTGAAAAATCGAGCACGAGCTGATCACGGCTTTCCGTACGATACCGATTCGGCACATGCAGACACCAGTCAGGATGCTCACGGTACAAATCACTGTCCACCGATACCATTTCCGGCTCGAACCAAAGTCCAAATTGCATATCTAAATCGTTTACACGTTTCGCCACATCTTCAAGTCCATTCGGCAGCTTCGTTTTATCGACAAACCAATCTCCCAATGATGTGGAATCTGAATTCCGTTTTTTGAACCAGCCATCATCCAATACGAAAAGCTCGATCCCTAGCTCACTGCCAGCCTCAGCGATTGCCTCAATTTTATCAGCATCAAAATCAAAATACGTCGCTTCCCAGTTATTAATCAGAATCGGCCGCTCTTTATCTCTGTATTCTCCTCTTACTAGATGCTGCTGATAGAACCCATGCAGCGTTTGCGACATTCCTCCCAAACCATCCGCTGCATAAACAAGCACTGCTTCTGGTGTTTGAAATGTCTCATTTGGTTCCAGCAGCCACGTGAAGTCGAACGGATTGATACCCATTGTCACCCGAGTTGTCGCAAACTGATCGACTTCTGCCTGGGCTAGGAAATTACCGCTATAGACAAGATGAAAACCAAACACTTCCCCTTGATCTTCTGTTGCATGCTTCTCCATCAAGGCGATGAACGGATGCTGCTGATGACTGCTTGCTCCACGTGTGCTTTCTGTAGACTGTATACCCGCCTGCAAAGCACGCTTTTCGAGATGTCTTTCCTTTCCCCATGCCCCCGGCATGGTAAGCATGTCAAAGTCCGAACGGCGGAAGTCGATACTTGCACTAGCAGCCTGTAAGAGCTTTAAATTTTGTTTGCCATTATTACGGAATTGCACAGATCTTGCGACTACATCATACTGACTGAAAATTGTATAAAGCAAGATCACTTCCAAATGAAGTAATTCATCCTCCATCGTAAGTTCAAGCGTTTCTGCTCCTTCCTGACCAGCGTATGTTGCAGGAAGACCCGCCAGCTTCGGCTTACCACTGAAGATACGATGTGATTTGTAACGCAAATCAGTCACCGTTGATCCATTTTCCAACTGGATCTGATAGGCTGGTTTGCGAAAATCCGAATTGCCAAACTGTGGGTATTCCTGCGGCAGAGCATCCAACGTGAAAGTCCTGTCCCGATGATACGGATTCGGAGAAAATGAACGATCTATGTACTGCTGACGATTACTGTTGCGAAACTGTCGAATCTTCCTACCCCAATACTGATGCGTCAAATAACCATCCCGCTCCAGCTGCATCACATAACTAGTTGATTTCCCCTGCAGATGAAAAATACGTTTCTCTTTATCAAAAATGATTGTCATCGCTTTTTGTTCCCCCTATGATCATCAATTGTTAAAGTACATAAGCAAGCTCATAGTAACAAAGAAAGCGCTATCAATAAAGATATAATCGAATACTTAACAAAAAACACTGCTATGCATAGCAGTGTTTTTTTCACCTGTCTTCAATAACAATATAAGCTGCTTTCACGGGTCCATGTACCCCTACAACTAAGTTCATCTCAATATCAGCCGAGTTACTTGGTCCAGTAATGAAGTTAATACAGGATGCAATAGCTTTCCCTTCCTGTACTTGCTTTGAGATACGCTGAGCTGCCTGGGTCATGCGGGGTACGATGGTGCTTTTCGGTACAAGAGCAATATATTTATGCGGCAGCAGACTGACAGTACGGCCTTTCCCCTCACCTGAGAAGAGTACGACTGTCCCTGACTCAGCAAGAGTGATATCGCTGAATGTTATACCGATATTGGCCTTTTCCACAATTCCGATGTTGTCATGGCCAATAGAAGGATCCCATTCATGTACGTCGATTCCTTGGGCCGGCCATGTCTGAAGCTGATACCGTAAACCGAATGCATCGTAACGAGGATCCTGCCATATGGCCAACGGACCGCCTCCATATGCAGATACTGTTTCCGCCAGTACTTTCGAGAGGGAACGCGAATCGGTTTCAATCAGCTCGGTATGGATAAGCCGGCATTGTTCACGGAGTATATCTACCAGCTCATCCTGTGTTTTATCAGTCAGCGTCTTATCCTGCGGGCGATACTTCCAGTTCCGTACGGGCCTTTCTGTCAGTACTTCCGTGCGGCTGAGGCGGCTGGCGACATTCGTAAGGAATCTTTCACGGTTCTGTATCATACCTTGCCACTCTCCTTTTCGTGCTGCTTGAACCAATCTCGGAATCGTTCTTTGTTCGGAGCGGGAAAATCTCGAATTTCAGTCCATGCCTTCAGCGGTCCAGGACCTTTTGAAATCGTCTCATCCTTCGTAAAAGGCTTCATGACAGTGCTCGCCATTTTCGATCCAGCTGCATACAACGGATTCGAGGAAGCACCGATTCCAAAAGCTTTCATTGCCATTTTCTCTGAAATCGGCGCGCGGCCTTCCCGCTCGACAATCACTTGTCGATGACGGTGCAGCAGCTGATGCAATGGTATTTTAACCGGACAAGCATCCGTACAAGCAGCGCAAAGCGTCGATGCATACGGCAGCTCCTTGAAATCGTCATAACCTCCCAGCAGCGGCGTCAGCACTGCCCCGATTGGCCCTGGGTAAATGGAGTTATAGGAGTGGCCGCCAATGTGGCGGTATACCGGACAAACGTTGATACAAGCTGCACAGCGGATGCACTGGAGTACAGATTGGAATTCGGTCCCGAGAATACCAGAACGGCCGTTATCCACGATGACCAGGTGAAACTCGGATGGGCCATCAACCTCTTCTGCTGTCCGCGGACCAGTCAATGCCGTAATATAGCTCGTCAGCTTCTGACCGACTGCACTTCTTGTCAGAAGCCCAACCAGTACTTCGAATTCTTCAAATGTAGGAACGATTCGCTCCATCCCCATCACGCAAATTTGTGTATCTGGTAAATCAGAAACCATACCCGCATTACCTTCATTTGTGACCAGACCGACAGATCCAGATTCTGCGATGGCAAAATTACACCCTGTGATGCCGATATCAGCTTGCAGGAATTCCTGGCGGAGTTTCTCTCTGGCATGGAGTGCTAGTTCTTCCGGTTTTGAAGTCAGCTTATAGTCCAGCTTCTCAGTAAACACATCCTTGATCTGCTCTTTGTTTTTATGAAGCGCAGGTGTCACAATATGCGAAGGCGGATCATGGTCGTCCAGCTGCAGAATATATTCTCCGAGATCTGTTTCAATGACGTCACAGCCTTCTTGTTCCAATACACCATTCAAACCGATTTCCTCTGTGACCATGGATTTAGCCTTCAAAATTTTCCTGGCTCGTTTTTCCCTCACGAGACCTTTCACATAGTCATTTGCCTCTTCTGCTGTTGCAGCAAAAAATACATACCCGCCGCGCTTTTGCAGATTCTCGGAAAGCTCCTGTAAATAATAGTCGAGATGATCAAGTGTATGCTGACGTATCTCTTCCCCATGAGACCGCCATTCTTCCCAATTACCAAGCTCCTCCGCCGCATCCAGTCTTCTTGTCCTGAGGCGTTCCTGAGCCCCGGCAACTGCATCGCGCATAAACGTGTCTTCCATCTGCTTATTTACATTATCTTTGAACTTTTCATTCCCTATCTTCATCGCCATGCTGCCATCCCCCTTAACGACTGTTTAGTACCTCCGCGATATGCATCACTTTGACCGGCTTGCCGCGGCGCTGCATTCGTCCCCCAATATTCATTAGACAGCCGCCATCTGCTCCAATCAGGTAGCTAGCTTTCGTTTCAGTTACCGAATCTACTTTTTCATCGACCATCTGCTCTGAGATATTCCCCATCTTCACCGAAAAAGTTCCGCCGAATCCACAGCAATTATGCGCGTTAGGAAGCGGTTGCATTTCCAGGCCCTCTACATGCGACAGCAGCTTCATCGGTGCATCCTTCACGCCAAGCAGCCGTGTCATATGGCAGGATGGATGATAAGTTGCAATCCCTTCCAGCTTCGCCCCAACATCCTCTATTTTCAGGACATCTACAATAAACTCAGTCAGCTCATACGTCTTAGCCGCCAGCCGTTCCGCACGCGGACGCCACTCAGGATCATCCTGGAATACATGCTGATAATCCTTGAACATCGTGGCACATGATCCGGACGGTGTGACAATAACCTCTGCGTCTTCAAAAGTCGCAATCATCTTCTTCATTGCCTTTTTGGCATCTTCTACATACCCGGAATTATATGCCGGCTGCCCGCAGCACACCTGTCCCGATGGAAACACAATCTCACATCCGAGTCTTTCCAGTACTTCAACTGTGGCTATCCCAACATCGGACTGGAACATATCCACAATACACGTTGCAAATAGTGTAACCTTCATACCGTCACCTCTACAGATAAGGTCATCAGATGACCTGTATAATTTCTGTCTTCATCATACTACAATCGGTTACATTTTCCAACTCCTGTATAGACAGAAAAAGCCGACCCTAGTCGGCGGCTCATCCTATTCCATATAATTACGCAGTACTCCTTCTACATATTCCAAGTGTGCCACCATGGCAAGCCTTGCTTGCTCTGGCTGTTTCGTACGAATTGCATCCAGGATGGCTTCATGCTGCTTGTTCAATTCCTCAGGGGCTGCATTTTCACCAAATAAACAAATCTGCCTTGTTTCACGCATCGATTCCGCTGTTAAATCCGATACATGATGCATCAGACGGAGAAGCAGCTTATTGTTCGCCGCTCGGGCAATAATCATATGAAAAGCGAGATCAGCTCTCTCCCCCTTTTCTGGGTCTCCCGTATATGCCTTCATTTCCTTGAGCGCTTTTTCCATTTGTTCCAAGTCTTCTTCAGAACGGTTCAGTGCGGCCGATGCAGCAATACCTGTCTCCAATATATTACGGACCTCCATCAGCTCTGCCCGATCCTCCCCGCTCATGAGCAGCACGTGCTGAAGCGGATAAACGATTCCCTCTGGCTCGAACGCCTTCACGTATGTACCCTCGCCTTGCTTCATCTCTACTAACCCCATCGCACGGAGTGTGGCAAGAGCTTCCCTTATCGCAGAACGGCCCACATTGAAATTCTCAGCCAGCTGCGTTACGCTGGCAAGCTTCTCGCCCGGCTTTAAGTCACCATTTTTTATTAAAGCAAGCAGCTCATCTGCTACTTGTTCATATATTTTTTTCGGTTTGATTTGATTGTATTTCATTTGGGTGTCACCTCCCCTTTATTATAAACGGAAACTTCACAAAATTTCATTTCAAAAAAGGTCATAATATAAACAGATCATCTGTTCCTTCGGTATACTTTGAAGGTTTCCGATTAACCAAGTTATCCGCTTTTTGCATGATTAATCTGTTAATATATGCTATATAGATCCAATCTGTAATACATATGAATCATAATTGATAAAGAATTTAGTTAAACAATTCGCATTCCATCCAGGGAATTCTGGAAAGGAAGAGAGTTTATTATTTTTATGGGGATGTGGAAAAGTTGTTTGAAAAGAAAGTGACGTGGTTAGAACTTTTTTATGATTTACTTTTTGTTGCATCAGTTGCAGTTGCAACACACGTGTTGCTTCATGTAGAAGACGGTCATATACATGCTGAATACTTGTTTAAGTTTGTATTGATCTTTGTGCCGATCTGGTGGGCATGGGTAGGACAGACGATGTTTGTCAATCGTTTTGGACAGGACTTGTTCCATCAACGGTTGTTTTTAATTCTGCAAATGTTTTTTGCACTAGTCATGACCTCAAGTTTATCAGTCGATTTTGATCCATATTATCTTTCTTTTTTAATAGGCTATATTGGCTTAAGAGCTGTTACTGCTATCCAATACCTGGTTGTACAGCGAATAGAAGAGGGAGCCCGGAAGCAAGCAGCCCTGTATCTTGGAAAATACTTTTGGGTAGGAATTATCGTTTCGTTACTTTCCCTTTTCTTTGATTCATGGATCCGCTATGTTGTTCTCTACTTGGGGATCTTAATTGATATCATCATTCCTATGTTAGGAAGGAGATATTTAGTGAAAGTCCCCACCAATACGGCACATTTATTAGAGCGATTTGGATTATTCACTATCATCCTTTTTGGAGAATCCCTTGTCAGTACGTTGGCTGTTATCCAGCCAACACAAGGAGATTGGAATTCTATTGGACTAGCTGTCATAGCCTTTCTGCTCATTATCGCAATGTGGTGGCAGTATTTTGATAATGTAGAGAAGAAAGTGGATAAACACATTCAAACAGCCGGCCAAACGATCATTTATGGTCATCTCTTTATACTAATGTCATTAAGTGCTATTGCAGCATCCATCCGACTAATGGTCTTGGATGAGGTCGAGTACTTCTTTAACTTATTTTTTATTTTTGGTTCAGTATTGCTTTATTTCTTTTCAACTACTTTTGTGTTTCACCAATATAGACACGCGCATCATCGATTGAAAATATATCATCTAGGTTTATTTTTAGGTATTTTAGGCTTATTCTTCATTTTTAATCTGCTTGTGCCAGTTCCTTATATTGTAATAGTAGCAGAAATGACCTTATTCTTTATCATCTATGCAAAGTTGACTACGACTTAAAGGAATTCACGTAATAAAAAAACTTCCCACTCAGGAAGCTTTTTTTTACTTAACTACTAATCCTATCAATGAAGCCAATTGGATTGCTTGATTTGGAGAAACGATACAGCCTTTCAAATTTTCAATAGATACGGTCAACTGCTGGAAACTACTTGTGCTCAGATCAATTCCTTTGAGAGATGTCTGTTCAAAATTCACTTCATTCAGATCACAATCAGTAAATTCTATCTTTTTCATTCGGTTGGCATAGAAGTCCGCTCCTTGTAAACCGCAGGAGGAAAATATCACTTTCTCCATTTTCGATTGGCCAAATGATACAAGATTCACCAAAGAATCACGGAAAGAAACATTACCAAAACTAGACTCGGTCATATCTGCTCCGAGCATCTTACAGCCTTGGAATTCCACCCGGTGAATGGATGACTTGCCCATTTTCACATTGGAAAAATCACAATTCTCGAACCTGACATCCAGCAAGTCCATCCCGGTAAAGTCCGTATTGTTAAATCGGCTATTGCGGATTACTACCTTCGACAATCGCAGCCTGTACACTGATTCATTCGAAAGATCAGCTTGCTGCACCTGGCACATTTCTAATTCTGGTTCTTCTACAAAAAAGATATCGTGCATTCTTTTCTCAGGTAATTCCATCGCTACTTTTGGTTTATCAATCTGCATGATCTCTATCCTCTACTTTTGATTTCTTCCATTTGCTGTCTACAGTCTATCATATGGTGTCAATAGAAAAGAGCCCGCCTAAAAAGGCGAGCTCTTTATCAAGCTGCTTCCAGCTCAGTCTCTTTTTTCGGTCTGTGCTGCAAATGAGATACAATCCATCCAATGACACCGACCACTGCCAGATAAATCAATAGATCAACAAGCTGATGGCCTAGTACCGACCAGTCACCGAGCGTGATTGCTTCCTGCAAGCTATGCAAGGAATGGGCCATCGGCAAGTATTGACCTACGGATGCCAATGCAGACATAGTCAATTCGCTCGGGAACGTTCCGCCACAAGTTGCCAGCTGAAGAACCAGCAGTACAATGGCGAGCAGTTTACCGAGGTTGCCGAATAGTGTCACAAGCGTAAGAATGATCGTCATAACTGTCATAGACACAATGATACTGGACAAGAAGAATAACGGAACACTCTGCACATCAACTTGGAATCCGAACAAGAAGATAAGATCAAGAATAACCGCTTGTACAATCGCCACGACATACACCAGTGTCAGTTTACTGAAGAATTGTACCGTACCTGATACTTGCATATCCTGTCTTCTGCCAAGCGGCAGGATGTTGGCTGCCATCAAACCACCAACAAACAAAGCAAGTGACAAGAAGTACGGCGCAATGCCGACACCATAGTTCGGTACATCCGATAGCTGTTTCTCTGTCAGCTTAACCGGATCGGCGAACATTGTCGTCAACGCATCACTAGACTGGATGTTACTTGTTTTATCAGCCGCATCCTGCAGGCTTGTCGCAAGCTCATCGGATCCATCGGACAGCTTACTCATACCATCGTCAAGCTGTGCTGCCCCATCTGAAAGATCATTTGTACCGGAAGCAAGCTTCGCAGCACCACTCTGCAAGGATCCAAAGCCTTCTGAATACTCATCAAAGCCATTATTCAAATCTGTTGCTCCGCTAGCTAATTTATCCGCTCCGCTTACAGCTGAACCGAGTTTATCGCTGAATGAATCCATACCATCCGCTAATTTCTGCTCGCTTCCAGCCAGCTTATCTGCTCCTTCACCGAGCTGATGCTGACCGTCTGCTAATTTAGCTGAGGAATCTGCAAGCTGATCAGATGCAGCTGCTATTTGCTGGAACGTCTTATCGTCTTTAAGCTCTGGATGCTCTTTCATATACGATGCAACCAGCTTGCTCAAATCCTCAGAACCAGATGTGAATGCATCCTGATTATCTGAAAGCTTGTCACTTTGTGCTTTCCAATCAGCTAAACCGTCGGCAACCTTTTCCGTATTCGTCTGCAGAGAGGCTGCTCCTTCATCCAATTGACCTAAACCACTCGCCAAATCAGATGCACCTGTGTGCAAACTGCCGATGCCGTCAGAAAGTTTACCTTCAGCACCTGCCAGTTGATCAGCGCCGTTTGCTAAGTCGGACGCACCAGTCTTCAGATCACCAATTCCATTTTGCAGATTTTTCATACCGCTCTGCTCATCTGTAATCCCTTTATGAAGATCGCCAGCTCCATCACCTGCATCCTGTAATCCGTCAGCTACTTCATGGAAGCTTGTGAATACACTGTCAGCATACGATTTCGTAATACTGCTAGCCAATTTTGTTTTCATTTCCTCCATCGCAGAAGAACTGATTTGCGCAGCAACAAAGTTTTTCCCTGGATTCACTTCATACACAAGCTCCGCTTGCTGCGGTTTATCATCCATCAATGTTGTCACTTTCTCAGAAAAATCTTTCGGGATGGTTACTTTCATATAATACTTGCCATCTTCCAATCCATCTTCTGCCTTCTGGTCTGATACGAAAGCAAAGTCCATCGCCTGGCTTTTCTTTAATTCCTTAATGAAATCCTCCCCGGCATGCATTTCTTCGCCATCCATGCTTGCTCCATCATCCTGGTTGACGACAGCCACCGGTAAATCCTCGACATGACCATATGGATCCCAGTATCCGCCAAGGAACAACGCAGCGTAAATGACCGGAATAATCAGTAAGAATATAAGTGCAATACGCCCGTGCTTATGCTGAAACATCCGCTTTATATCAAAAAAGCCTAATTTTATTCCTTTCATAATTTCCCTCACCTTTATCTTTGTGAAATATTGAACATCTAAATAGCATAATGGCTCAGGTACATAATGTATAATATATATATCATTATAAATAATAGCCTCTATACTATCCGAAAGAAGGATGAACGTGGAATTACTACAGCTGCACTATTTCAAAAAAGTTGCTGAATTAGAGCACATGACACATGCTGCAGAAGCATTGAATATCGCACAGCCCTCACTCAGCAAAGCAATCAGCCGGTTGGAGGAGGACTTAGGTGTAAAGCTTTTCGAACGCTATAACCGGCAAATCAAATTGAATGAAAACGGCAGGATGTTCCTCCGGCGCGTTGATGCTGTCCTTCATGAGCTACAGGAAGCACGCCGGGAACTGAACGAAACGAATCAGAAAGCTGATCATACAATTCGGCTTTCCGTTACTATCCCACGCGTTTTACCTGATTTGATCAGCGGATTCCTTAGGGAAGAGTCCCAAGTCCACTTCAAACAATACGTACAGTCTGTGCCTTTGATGACGGAAAAGCTGCGCAGCGGCGAGCTAGATTTCTGTATCTCCTCCGTTCCGATTCAAGCTGAGGATATCGAATGGCAGCCGCTCATGACAGAAGAAATACTGCTGATTGCACCTCCCGGTCACTGGCTTGAGACAAAAAGCCATATCTCTCTTTATGAGCTGCGTGATGAAGCCTTCATCAGCATGAATGAAGGGTACGGTATTCGAAATTTGACCGATAAATATTGTCAGCTAGCCGGTTTTCAGCCACATATTGCCTTTGAGGGAGACGAACCTGGCGTCATTGGGGAGCTGGTAAACAAAGGGCTTGGGATAGCCTTCATTCCTTCTGTTTCATTAATCGGCAATAAAACATCCCACTTACCCGTCATTCGTCTGCAGGATCCTATTTGTGAACGAACAATCGGCTTGGCTTGGTCCACTAGAAGATACCTCAGCCCAGTTGCAGAGAGATTTCAGGGATTTTTATCTGACTACTTCGAGGCTCTGGAGAAAGAACTGCGAAAAACCGCTAACGTTCTAAGCAGCGAACTATAATAAAGGTTATTGACAAATCGTACAGAATTTTAAAAGAAAGGAGGGAATTCAATGGAGAAACGTCAGGAAATATTGCTTGGTCAAATGAGAACGTATCGTATGGAATTGCTTCAATTAGCTAAAAGCTTCACCGAAGAAGAGGCAGACATTATTCCCCAAGGCTTCCGAAATAATGTCAGATGGAATCTAGGACATGTTTTTCTGGATCAATATTTATGGATTCAAGCATTAACCAAAGAAGAAGCTCCCATCCCTAATGAATTTAAAGATTGGTTCAGCTACGGCACCACTCCTGCAGATTTTACAGACAATACCCCCGCTTTCACTGATCTGATTTCCTTATTACAAGCACAGCCAGATCAGATTTTCGAAAGGTACGCTGACCGTATGGATGAGGAGTACCAGGCTATCGATATGGGAATGGAAACTATCGAACAAGTACTTGTCAGGACAATATTTCACGAAGGAATGCACTTGCAAGCAGTATTAGATATAAAGAAGGCTCTGAACAACAAAAAATAGGTGATTCAGTTTTCTACAATAAGGAGTGTGAGATGATGAAATACACCAAAGCCACTAACTATGCACTCCATACTATCGCTTATCTGGGATTACTGCCTTCGGGAAGGGCAATTGCATGGCCAAGATGGCTATTTGGAAAAAGTGACTTTCACAGACAGAACTGAAATAGAACACTCAGGTGGTATTGTTACAACAGAATTGGTACAATCTCACTCCTTTATCTCCTCTCTCGGTTGTGATACGAGGCATAACGGCTATATCCTGGTTGACGAGTTAGGAAGGACCTCCGTCGAAGGAGTAGCTTATCCTAGCAGCACACGGAACCCGAGCAGCCATTGCATCAACTGTGATTTAACAATGGACGCGTTCCGGTAATCGAAAAGCCCTCAAAACGAGGGCTTTTCCTGTATAACGAATTATGGATTGCTAACCTAATTAGCTTCTGCTTCCATTTTATTTACTGACCTCTATCAAAAAGATTCTGTCCTCAAACCCACCGCGTTCTTCTTTCTTTTGCCGACGCGCGTATTCGATATCTTCTAATGATATACCCTTGGCATCAAGGAGAGCGTGCAGTACCTCCAGTAAATCAGCTGCCTCTTCAACAACTTCATTATGTTCTTCTGCTTTCGAAATTTCATTAGCTTCCTCTAACAGCTTAAGCTTCAATTCTTCTATATATCTATCTTGATCAAGGACTGCAGTTTTAGGTACTTTACCTGCTTGCTGAATAATGGCTGGAATATGATCACGCACCAGCTTGTTGTAAGTTGGCATACATCTCTCCCCTTCCGTAAACTAGGACTTTCCTGCTCGAATGGCATAAGCATCTAGAAGTATTCTCGATATCACCTGAAGCGGAAGTCTGGATCTTACCTCATAATCCGGAAAATAAGATGTTTCGGACTTATAACCTGTCAACGTCAATTCAGCTAGCGATGCGAGCGGACTGTTTTTATTACAAGTCAAAGCAATCATACTTGTATCATTTTCCTGACAGCTTTTTGCTGCATCCACTAGTTCTTCGGTATACCCGTTCAACGAAACAAAAATGACTAAGTCCCCTTCTTCCAGTCTCTTACTTTTCGTCCGGATAATATTTGGATCATCATGCAGCTCCGCATATTTATTCAGCAGTTGCAGCTTCACTTCCATTTCCTTTGCAATCAGCTCCGAAAAACCTCGTGCAAATAATATAACGCGCTTGCTGTGGCGAATTTTCTGGACAGTGTCTTCTATTAAACCGCTATTGAGCATTTCGATTGTACGCATCACCTCTTGTTCATTTTTTAAAATGGCATCTTTTATTTCTTCATCCACTTGCTCAATGATCGAAAAGTTCGGGTTCTGATCATTCTCATCCTTCAGCCGAATTTTAAAATCGGTAAACCCGTTATACCCAAGTTTTTTCATAGTACGAACAATGGTAGCCGTGGAAACATTCGCATCTTCACTTAACCGTACGATAGATAACTTAGGAATTGTGTTGAGGTTTTCCCGTATATAGCGGATTAAATACAGCTCCGCTTCACTCATCTTCTCTGTATGCTGGCTGACCCGAGTCAGAAAGGTTCCACTCATGACGATTCCCCCGTGTAAACGTTTACCAATATTGTAGCGAAATCAGCTGAGGTTGAAAACATTTACATAAAAATGCATGCCATAATGAAATTGTAAGAAAAACACAGATAGGCAGTGATGCGGATGATTTATACATGTACGATGAATCCAGCGATCGATCTTTTCTCTGAGTTTACCTCTTTTGATCCTTTCGTCGTAAACAGAAGCATATTTGAAGAGTATCAGCCGAATGGAAAAGCTATCAATATCTCATTTATGTTGAAGAAGTTAGGTATTTCCAATATGGCGACCGGATTCCTAGGTGGTTTTACCGGGGATTTCATTAAAAAAGAGCTTGAAGCTGCCGGAATTGAAACCGCATTCATAAAAGTGAATGGCATTACTCGTATCAATACCTTTATTCGTGCAGACAGCTTGGAATACAAAGCAGTAAACAGAGGGCCAGTCATTTCACAGCAGGCACAAGCGCTGCTGCTCGAACAAGTAAGGAATCTTAAAAATGGTGATTGGCTCTTTGTCTCGGGTAGTCTTCCACGCGGCGTAGATGATCAAATTCATATCGAGATCGCCGAAATTGCTCATCAGCAAGGAGTCAAACTAGTACTCGATATCAGCTCTCCTGTTTTACTGGATTGTCTCGCCTATGAGCCTTATCTCATTAAGCCGAATGATGAAGAGATAGCAAATTGGTTCAATCTTTCCGATCATACGGACCAGTCAGAACTGCAAACAGCAGCCGAACGGCTGCTGGAGCGAGGTGCGCAACGTGTCTTATTATCCTGTGGTTCTCGGGGGGCATTGTACTGCGACAGGAAGCAGGAACTGGCTGTAAACGCTCCTTCCGGCAAGATAGTGAACACTGCCTGTGCTGGTGACACGATGCTCGCTGCATTTGCTGGAAGATTAATGCTCGGAGATTCCGAAGAAGAAGCATTGGTTTATGCTACAGCTGCTGGCTCTTCTACAGCTTTCACATCAGGTTTATCTGATCTTAGTGATATCCCTTACTTAGCAGGGCAAATCCAATTAAAAAGAAAATGGGGTGTAAAGCATGACGTATAGAATTATTGCTGCAACCGGGTGTCCTACCGGTATTGCCCATACCTTTATGGCAAAAGAAGCCTTGGAAGAAGCTGCACGAAAACGCGGTATCAACATAAAGGTAGAAACACATGGACAGGACGGTATACAAGATGCATTGACGCAGGCTGAAATCGATGCAGCTGATGGTGTAATCATCGCTGCCGACAAAGATATAAATCGCGATCGTTTTATCGGTAAACGGATGGTGAACGTGGCTGTCAGCAAAGGAATCAAAGAGCCAGATAAACTGCTTGATAGCATCATCAATCAAACAGCGCCTATCTATAAAGATGGACAGCGTGCTGCTTCTGCTGGCAGTTCCGAACCGCAGCAAAAAGATTCTATTATTCGCAGTATCTACGTATCGCTCATGAACGGTGTCTCTCATATGCTGCCGATAGTTGTTGCTGGCGGTGTCATGATTGCCATCTCACTTATGTTCGGTATCCACTCTGCCGATCCTGAAAGTTCGCAGTACAACGAGTTCGCTTATTATATGAACACCATTGGCGGCATCGCCATGAACCTGATGGTACCAGTACTGTGTGCTTATATTGCAGAATCGATAGCCAAACGGCCTGGTCTCATAATCGGTTTCATCGTCGGGATGATCGCTTTCACCAATGGTACTGGTTTCTTGGGCGGTATTATCGGCGGTTTCATGACCGGTTATATCATTCTCGGACTTGGATACCTGTTCAAAGCTCTTCCAAAACAGCTTGACGGCTTGAAATCAATTTTCTTATTCCCAGTCTTCGGTATTTTCATCGCAGGTTTTGCAATGTGGTTCATTTCAGCTCCAATGGGCTGGATCAACCAAGCAATGATGGATTTTCTAGCAAGCTTCCAAAATTCAAATCCAATTGTATTAGGACTTATTGTAGGAATCATGTGCGCATTCGATATGGGCGGTCCAGTCAATAAAGCAGCTTACGTAACAGGAACTGCCCTGCTGTCAGATGGAAACTACTTCTTTATGGCAGGTGTCTCTGCTGCATGTATCGTTCCGCCGATTGCTACTGGCTTTGCAACACTATTTGCCGGCAAAGCTTACAGCACAAGCGAGCGCAGTGCTGGTCTGGTAAACTTCTTGCTCGGCTCAACTCATATCACAGAAGGGGCCATTCCATTCGCAGCGAAAAAACCGCTAAAGGTCATTCCGTTTCTAATGATAGGTTCCTCTATCGCAGCTATATTGACTTACCTATTTAAAGTACAGGTGCCAGCTCCCCACGGCGGATTTATCGTTCTGCCAATCGTTACGCATCCTTTCCTTTGGATACTGGCCATTCTCACCGGTGCAGTTGTAAGTGGATTCTTGATCGGTATGGATCAAAAGCGTACAGCTGCTAAAAACGCAGCGAAGGAAGCACCAATTGCTGAAACAGCAGCTGTGACAGAAAAAACAGCTTTACCAGTACAGGATGTCAGTCAGATTATGTCTCTCGACACAATCAAGGTGGATGTAAAAGCTGCAACACAAAAAGAAGTATTTCAGCAAATAGCTGCTACCGCTAAGCAGCACGGCATCATTACGGACCAAGCCGCTATAGTGGATGGCTTTCTCCAGCGAGAAAAAGAAAGTACAACCGGTATGGAACAAGGTTTCGCAATCCCCCATACCGAGCGGAGTGAAGTCCTGAAGCCAGCAATCATTATCTTCAAGCTAGCTGATGGAGTTGAATGGAACGCATTAGACGGGCAGCCAATTCAAATTGTCATCGCCATGCTTATACCAACTGGAACTGCCTCTAACCACCTGTATTACTTGTCAGAGGTTTCTAAAATGCTCGTACATCAGGAAACGATCGATCAGCTGCATCATGCAATCGACCCAAAAGATATTCTTGCCCTGTTTTCTACTAAACTATCTGCTTAAGGGAGCTGCTAACATGCTAAATTTAACACCCGCTAAACGAGAAGCACTTGAAAGACTATCAGACGAAAATGGTATCATCGGAGCCCTCGCTATTGATCAGCGAGGCTCCTTGAAAAAGATGCTGCAGCAGGAGAGCACAACAAATCAGGGAGACGATACAATCGTATCTTTTAAAGAACTGATTTCCGAGGAACTCACACCATACGCCACTTCTATCCTGCTGGATCCTGAGTATGGCTTGCCAGCAGCACAGAAACGCGACAAAAATGCCGGCCTGCTTCTCGCTTACGAAAAAACAGGATACGACGCGACACAGCCTGGGCGCATGCCGGATATTCTCGATGACTGGTCTGTTCAGCGAATCAAGGCTCTGGGCGCAGATGCGGTGAAATTCCTTTTGTACTATGATGTGGATGAGGATCCTAGCATTAATGAGAAGAAGCATATCTTCGTGGAACGTCTCGGATCTGAATGTCAGGCAGAGGATATTCTTTTCTTCCTGGAGCTCGTCTCCTATGACGCACACAATGATGATGTAAAGGGACCAGAATACGCCAAAGTTAAGCCACATAAAGTGAATGATATGATGATAGAGTTCTCGAAACCTCAATATAAAGTGGATGTACTGAAAGTTGAAGTACCGGTAAACATGGCCTATGTGGAAGGATACTCGGAAGAAACACCTGTGTACTCATGCGAAGAAGCACAGCGCTATTTCAAAGAGCAAAGTGAAGCAACTGATTTGCCTTTCATCTTCTTGAGTGCAGGCGTCAGTGCCTCCCTCTTCCAAGAGACATTACGTTTTGCAAAAGAAGCAGGTTCCAGCTTTAATGGTGTCTTATGCGGCCGGGCAACCTGGAAGGATAGTGTAGCCATCTTTGGTCGTGACGGAGAAGCTGCTGGGAAACAATGGCTGCAGCAAGAAGGCAGAACTAATGTAGAAGAGTTAAATGAAGTGCTGAAACAAACAGCGACATCCTGGAAACAAGCTGAAATACTAGCGTAAAAAAGGAGCATATGGGCCACCCCATATGCTCCTCCTGCTTATTGATTTAATACAAACTGTTGAAACACCTTTATCGCATCCCCAAACACATCTTCATCAATATCAAACTTCGGATGGTGGTGCGGATATTGACTCTTCTCTCCTTGCATACCGACCTTGACGAATACCCCCGGGATTTCCTGCAAGTAGTAGGAGAAGTCTTCTGAACCCATGACTGGCTCCAGTTCTTCATAGCGTTCTGCACCGAATGTTTTTTGCAGCAGCTCTTCTGCAAAGACTGCTTCTTTTTCATCATTGATTAGCGGTGGTGTACCGATGATGAAATCAACTTCCGCTGTAGCTCCAAAAGATTCACAAATCCCTTTTGTCAGCTTGCTAATCTGTTCTTGGATCGTCTGTACTGCTTCTGCAGAGAAGGAGCGCATAGTCCCGATGATTTTAGCTGAGTCTGGAATGACGTTATATGTGTTGCCGGCTTCAATTTTTCCCACAGAGATGACACTTGCATCCATCGGGTTGAGCTTACGGCTGACAATACTTTGCAATGCTTGGATGACATGTGTAGAGATATAAACCGGATCCACTGTCAAATGCGGTGTTGATGCATGACCGCCTGAGCCTTGGATCTTGATTTCGAAGTCATCAACAGATGCCATCATAGCTCCAGGACGAGTACCAAATTGACCCTTTTCCAATTCAGCATCAACATGAATGCCGTAGATGCTGTCAACGCCTTTCAATACACCTTCTTTGATCAGCTTATCCGCACCGCTCGGAGATGCCTCTTCAGAGGATTGGAAGATGAGCACGATATTCGGCTCCACTTCCTCTTTATGCAGTGTGATCCACTCTGCTACAGCAAGCAGGATAGCTGTATGGCCATCATGTCCGCACGTATGAGCTACCCCATGATGCTTGGAGATGTAAGGTTTATCCCCTTCTTCTACCATTGGCAGTGCATCCATATCCGCTCGAAGCGCGATCGTCTTCTCTCCTTTTGTGCCTTTCACAAACCCGACGACACTCGGCGGCTGGAAATCCAAGATCTCAATCCCTAGTTTTTCCAGTCTGTTACGTACGTATTTGCCTGTTTCGTACTCTTCCCCTGATAATTCCGGATATTGGTGAATATGCCGGCGATCCTGAATCGCCTGCTCTACTAATCTCTCTAATTCCATAATCTATTACTCCTTCTATTAAAACGGTCCGTATTGAATTAATTGGGCTATGATCAGCGCGATAATGGCAATGCCGATTTGGATAAGGAAGAATGGCAGGAACCACTTCACCCATTTCCCATAACCAATGCCTGCGATTGCAAGCAGAGCGATAATATTGCCAGTCGGCAAGATAGTGTTGGAGATACCGTCCCCAAACTGATAGGCTAATACAGCTGTCTGCCTTGTTACACCTATCATATCAGACAATGGCGCCATAAGCGGCATCGTCAAAGCTGCTTGTCCGCTTCCGGAAGGGACGAAGAAATTGATGCCCATCTGCAGGAATAGCATACCAACTGCAGAAAGTGCAGCAGGAATCATTCCAAGTGCGTTGGAAGCATGATACAGCAGCGTGTCCATCATTCCTGATGTGTTGAAGATGACAAGAATTGCCTGCGCAAATCCGATGATCAATGCGCCGCCAAGCAGGTCCTTCGCTCCAAGGATGAAGTTATCAGCAATACCAGAGAAAGAAATCCCTCCGAGGATACCCATCACCACACCGAACAGCAGGAATAACCCAGCAATCTCTGTAATGTACCAGCCGTATTTCAATACACCGATAATCAATACGACGTAATTAATCAAGAATGCTGATAGAACAAGCTTGTGACGAGTAGTCATTTTCTGCGTCTTGTTAAGAGCGGAAGTATCAGCTTTTCTGCCGAACTTTCCGTATTCACCAAGCTCTGGGTTCTTTTTCACTTTGCTTGCATAGCGTATCACATAGAAGACAGCCGCAAGATATAGGATAACGAAAAGTACAATCCGGAAACCGATTCCGGAGAAGGTTGGCAGTTCAGAAATGCCTTGCGCAATTCCGACTGTGAACGGGTTCATGACTGCTGCTGTAAAACCGACACCTGCGCCGAGTACAACAATGGCAAATCCGGTCAATGCATCGAATCCAAGTGCTATAGCCATAGGGGCCAAAATAGCTACATACACGATAGTTTCATCTGACATTCCCATTAATGCTCCAGCTGCTGCAAAGAACAGCATCAATACAGGGATAAGCAGCTTCTCTTTGTTCGCCATCTTTCTGGACAGCATATAAATAAAAGCATCAAGCGCTCCAGTGGCAGTGAAAATCCCAAATGCTCCTCCGACAATCAGGACGAAGAAAATAATATTAGCTCCATTCACCATACCAGTGTGAATGCTATTGAATATGCCGAGAAGACCGACATTTTCTCCATCGATGTAATGGAATGTTTCTGGGAGGATAACACTGCGGCCATCCTGATCCACACGGTCATACGATCCGCCTGGAATAATATATGTTAATATTGCTGCCACGATGATGAATGCGAAAATCATCACGTAGACATTGAAATGTTTTGGTTTCTTTTTGTTAGCAGCTTGCTGCTGCGAATCTTGTAAGCTGTTCATCTGGCTGTACTCCTTTAAGGAAGAATCTTCGTTGTATATTGTTTAATAAATATACAACGATTCATATAATAATACAACCGTATATTAATAAAATTTATAGCTTGATTATGCAAAGACATAAAAAAGCTAGAATCCTAAGATTCTAGCTTTTCTATTAGCTGCTGAAGAAGTCAACTAACGGTTTAAAGTCTTTACGCAGATCTACTTCATTTGGTTCTGCCTTCATCAGCTTCTCTACCATCTTTTCCAACAACTCCACGTCTTTGGAATCTGTATACTCAACAAAGTTGATAGAGTCCAGCCAGTCACGGTAGGAGTGCTTCGCCTTGCCGTAGCTGTTTCCGAAGACAAGACAAGGGGTTTTCGTGATGATGGAGAATACCATCGCATGCAAGCGGTCAGTAATGATCAATTTTTTAGAGCTGATCAGATCAAGCATCTCGAAAAAATGCTTTTCTCTGTCTGCATAATCAATGTTAGGTACGATGTTTTCATCAAGAACTGTATCTGTACGATCAACAGATCCAAATTTCTTTGTCCATTCCATTAGCTCGGAAACAAAGTCTTCTTCCATCACCTTTTCTTTATCAGCTCTCAGGAAGAACATAACCCCTTCCCGCTCCTGCTCACGAGGTACAACATCGAGTGACATTACCATATCAGGTGTATACATTACTTCTGACTCGAATGTATTTCTTACAACATCCAAGGTTTGCGATTCTCTGGCAGCAATAACCAGGTTTTTGTTCTGATGATACGCTTCCTGGGTTTTCTTTTTCTCCTCTTCCCCATGCTCATTGTCCTCAAAGAACACTGACTGTGGCATAGAGATGGATTTATAATCCTTGAAAGCAGCGAAGACCTTCCGTCGATCTTCTTCAATATCCAGATATAGGCTGCCAAGGTTTCCGCCGCCTGTGAACATGACGATATCATCTTCATGGATGATACCTTTAACAAACTCAATTCCCTCATCTGTCGCATAATCCATTATTTCAATGTACTCGTAATAAGGGAATCGGCTTTGGATGAATTTCTCGATGCTATAGGCAATTGCCTGGTCTCCGATATTTGTATAGCTCGGAGAACCGAATAGGAATACCTTACGTTTATCATTAGTAAAGGCTTCCGGCGAAACATTCGGCCCGATGCCCTTTGCAATATTAGTCGTATCAATTGGTTGTATAGTCATATGAAATGCCTCCTAAGCAATGCTTCTTTTATCCGTACTCTTCCATACCCCGAATCAAAAGAATTTATGCCTGAACAGCATCTCAATTTTTACCATTTACTATTCATCCGCCTACAAATCCGCCTGTTTATTCCAATGATAGTGGTAAATGTAATCCATCGTGCAATCCGGATCAGAAATCAATCGTTTACCGTCAGCCACCACGAAATTATCTATAAAATCATCGTAGAAGAGGTCATTACATAATAAGAAATACATCATGTAGTTTTCCCGCCCTCATCAGCAGTATCTGTGTAAATAAAATAGCCAACCTTTGTCGGATGATCCTTCACGAACTGGCTTGCTTTATATTTCCTCAGACTGCGAAAGATCAGCCAATCGCCTATACCTCCAGCTGTCAGGATTACGGAAACAGTAAGGAGTACTCCATTTCCGATGATAAATGAAATCACTAACGGAATCAGACCTGTCAGAATCACAGGCAAAAGTAATGCGACACGGTAAGCACTCACTTTAATTGGAATCATGCAATGTGCATAAGCAGCGCCGTCTTTCCAGGAGATTCCGTACTTAATTTGTCTAAGTTTTGCTTTCCCAAATACGATAAATCCGAATCCATGCAAGAGCTCATGCAGGATGATTCCTAAAACCACTAGCAGAAAAAATAGTAAAAGACCAAAAAGGCTTATGCGGAACTCCAATCCGTAAATAGCCAAATAAATAAAACTAGCTGCGAACATCAATCCAATCGTCAGGTACATCGCTTGTTTTTGTAATTTCCCCATATCAAACAATACTTCTCGCTTTTGCATGCTAAACACCTCCCCGGCTTTTACGAATCAGCAGCATCATCGTTTCATTAAATTGAGTCTATCTGTTTGGTATTTTATCTGACTGGCAAGGCTGAATGGTAGAAAGGGGCATACTATGACTGATTTTATCCATGATAATTTAATTGTTATCGGTCGGATTATTACCATCATTCCGTTAATGCTAGTTGTTACCTTATACATGGGTAAACGAGCAATTGGTGAAATGCCGGTCTTCGACTTTCTCATCATCGTCATCTTAGGAGCACTCGTTGGTGCTGATATTGCCGATCCAGAAATTGAACATTTGCCTACAGCCGTTGCTATAATCGCCATTGGCTTATTCCAAAAAGCAATCGTGAAGTGGAAAATATCTAATCGTAAAATCGGCAAGCTGCTGACACTCGGTCCTACAATCGTCATTCAAGACGGAATTTTACTTCGTGAGAATATGCAGAAAATCCAATATTCCATAGACAATATATTGTTTATGCTGCGCCAGAAAGATGTTTTCGATATACGAGACGTAGAGACAGCAGTAGTCGAACCAAACGGCACGCTAAGTGTCTTAAAAAAACCTAGCAAACTGCCTGTAACAAGGGAAGACCTTCAACTCCGGCAGCACACATCAGCGATTGCCTTTCCTGTCATTTCCGAAGGATACATACACCGCGATATTTTGACGCACTTCCATTTGGATGAAGAATGGCTAAGAAAACAATTAGCTGAACAAAACATCATTGGTTTGAATCAAGTCTTCTTTGCATCTATTTCACCCTCAAAGCGTCTTCATATCAGTTTGAAGAACCCGAAGATGCACACTCCTCCAGTCAACCATTAAAAAGAGCACTACCCTGTCAAGGTAGTGCTCACTGCTTGTTATGCTTCTGCCACTTTTAATTTTGAATCCTTATTTTGTTTTGCATTTTTCTTTTCCTTCATTGTCAAACCGGTAATTCCGTAGAACAGCGTGAATATCGGTGTGATAAAAGCAAGGAAGCAAAATGGCAGATACGTTACTGTTGCAATACCAAGTGCCCCAGCAGTATAAATACCGCCGCCGGTCCAAGGAACAAGCGGTGCTCCCTGCGTACCTGTATCCTCCAGGATACGGGATAGGTTCTCAGGTTCCAAGTTCAAACGATCAAAGATCGGCCGCATCAGCGTACCTCCCATGACCGTCGAGAAATACACCGAACCGCCAACCGCAAGCATGACATAGCTGACAATGACAGTAACCACCGTTAATACACCTGTATGCTTAATCTTCATCGCAAAGGAAGCTATCAATGCTTCGAGCACACCAGCATCAGCCAGCATGCCTCCTACTCCGAGCGCAAAGAGGAACAACGCAATAAGCTCAAGCATACTCGTCAAACCACCTTGATGCAGAAGTTCATCAACGACAGTAATACCGGATTCTACAGTATAACCGCCATAGAAGGTAGCCAATGTATCTACAAAGCTGAATCCTTGGTAAAAGATCGCAATAACCCCTCCAGCTGCAGCTCCTGCAAATATTGCAGGAATAGCTGGTTTCTTCATTGCCAGTAAAACTATAAGGACAACAATCGGAATTAGAGGAACAATCCCGAGATTAAAATTATCAGCTAAGTAAGATGTCAGTTGATTTACATCACTAGAATTAGTACTACTGCCCTGGTAGCGCATGCCGATAAAGGTGAAGATACCCGCAGTAATAATATAAGACGGTACAGTTGTCCAAAGCATATGCTTAATGTGCCGGAAGATGTTTCCACCTGTCACAGCCGGTGCCAGGTTTGTCGTATCAGATAATGGAGACATCTTATCACCGAAGAATGCCCCACTGACTATCGCCCCGCCGATTAAACCAACCGGTATACCAAGTGCCGTACCAACACCCATCATTGCCACACCAGCTGTACCAACCGTTCCCCAGCTAGTACCTGTTGCGACAGATACAAGAGAACAGAACAACAACGTTGTCACTAAGAAGAATTCAGGTGTGATTGCCTGCACACCATAATAGACTAAAGTAGGCACAGTTCCGGATGCGATCCATGCACCGATTAAAATGCCGACGGTCAGCAAGATGATTCCTGGCATCAATGCCTTACTCATAGATTTGACCATGGACTTCTCTATCTGCTGATAGTTGAATCCCAGCCCCATCATATAAGGAATGATGACTAGCATGCTGATAAACATCAGTATTTGAATCGGTGCATCAAATGCCAGAATTCCCACAGATACTACTGCCACGATGGACAAGAGCATCATTAATGCGTACATAAAAGATGGTTTCTTAATAGTCTTCTTATTATCGGTTTCCAACAAACCACTCCTTCGACCTGAGGTCGTTTATTTTCGCTGAACAAAAGTACAACTTTATTTCCCTACCCGTTCAGCTGTTTCACAAAACTCACTTTTATAATGCTACAGCATATCCACATCGAGTGAAAATAGCATCAGCCGCTGTTAAGCAGGATAGACTCGGCTCAGTTTGGCAGAACCGAAAATAAGTAGCGCGTTCTTACATATGCTCCAATATGATGCTTTATCTTCCATCTAATAGGCCATACCGTACCAATACTTTTCGGAAACATAAAAATAGACCTGCAAATATGCAGGTCTATCTAATCCAACTTATATCGAACAGTTATCGTCTGTGCACACACCAGCATCATCAGATCCGAAATTCTTGAATTTCGGCTGTTCGTTTTCTTCTTTCCAAACCTGATTCAACGCACCGATGAATGTTTCCATAGGCTGTGCACCAGAGATTGTGTACTTATTATTGAAGATAAAGAAAGGCACACCCGTGATGCCGTATTGCTGGGCCAATCGTTCATCTGCTCTTACCTCATCCAAGTGAAGTGATTCATTATCCAAAATCTCCGCTGCTTCTTTGCGATCCAATCCAGAAGCTTCTGCAACATCCAGCAGCGTTTCTTTTTCACTAAGGTTTTTCGATTCCGTGAAATATGCATACAGCAGTTTTTCGGTAATCGCCTTTTCTTTGCCTTTTGTTTCGGCAAACTTAGCCAAGCGATGTGCATGTAATGTATTCGTCGGCTTCATTTCCTCAAAATTGAATGTAAGCCCAACTTCAGCTGCGTGCTGTCCGATTTGCAGGTTGTTTACCTTCGCCTGCTCGATCGTCATGCCGTACTTCTCCGCAAGTGCTTCGTGGATGCTTTTTCCATTGTACACTCCAGCATTCGGATCCAGCTCAAAGCTCTTAAACTCTATTTCTACACTGTCCTTGTGCTCGAATTTCTCCAGCGCAAGTTCCAGCCTTCGTTTCCCTATATAACAGAAAGGACAGACAAAATCTGACCATACTTCAATTTTCATTGTGACACCCCTTTTCACATTAATTGATTTTAGCACAGACTAGACAATCCACAAAAATAGATGCCTGAAATTAACCTTTACGTAATTGGTGAATCTGGGTATGATACAGAAAAACAACATTGAGGGGAACGCTGATGCATCATCATAGACTAGTACGGCGGCCGTTAGCCTTTATCATCGTTTATGTAATTATCTATTATGGTTGGATTCTCCATTTCCATAAAAGTGAGATCGTTTTAACTTGGGGAGGTAACTTGCTAAGTATATTTGCCTGCCTTATAGCAGCTTTTTGGCTGGTACAAGCGGCTAGGCGAAAGAGTAAGACGACTGATCGCCTCTTTTGGATATGCATGGCAGCGGGTATGTTGAATGGCTTTCTCGCTGAACTTATATGGCTGTTCACGGAGAATCTGATTCATCAGGAAGTGCCATTTCCAGGACCGCCAGATGTATGCTATTTGCTGCAATATCTTCTCTATCTGATTGCTTTCTTTTATAAGATTTGGGCAGACAGAAGAAAAAATCAGCGCTTTTCTTTTCTATTTGATGTTCTAATTATCATGACTGTTGCATCCACCTTCAGCTGGCACTTTATCATTGATCCAATGGTACGTGCAGGAGATGTATCTACATTTTCACTAGGTGTATCCTTGGCCTATCCAGTCGGAGATCTCGCTTTATTATTCGGTGCTTTCTCGCTTTATTATACAAAGAATTTGCTGTCCAGCCCTGTTGTGCGACTCATTTTCTTCGGTTTACAGATCCAGATTATTACGGACTCCATTTATCTTTATCTTGTTTCTATTGATAGTTACTATTCCGGCAGTTGGCTTGATCCGTTATTTATGCTTGCCAATCTATTCATAGGTTATGCTGGCTGGATGTCACAGAAGGATGCATCTTATAACGTAGGTGAATCTATCTCAGGGCGTATAAGCATCTGGAAGCTTGCCTATCCATACTTGAGTGTAGTTCTGTTATTTGCTTTCTTGATTGCTCACTCCTCTCGGCTAAATGCTGTAAGCCTTGGTGCGGGTATGGCTATCACACTTGTTATAGCAAGACAGTGGTCTATCATTATGGAAAATCAGAAGCTTCTGCAGGAGATCTCATCTAAAGCAGATGCTCTGGAAATGAGTGAACAAAAATACAAATCATTATTTGAGCATCATCCTGATTCCGTTTTCTCGCTTGATCTTAATGGACGAATTCAAGGCACCAACAAAGCAGGCATGGATTTACTAGGCTATAGACAGGAGGAGTTGATCGGTTTAGCTAGTGCCTCCTTTGCTGAAAGTAAAGATCAGCCGATCGTCAACAACAAGATTGCTCAGATGAAGAATGGTAAACCTCTCGCCTATGAATTCACTCTGCGCAATAAGATTGGTAAATTCCACCACATAAGTATGACGAATATCCCTATTATGATAAAGGATAAGCTGGTTGGAATATTCGGTATCGGTAAAGATATTACTGTTGAGAAGAAAAATGAGGAAAAGATCCACTTCCTTGCCTATCATGATCCGCTGACAGGCTTAGCTAATCGCGCTCTTTTTGAGGAATCTTCTAAAAAAGCTATTTCCGAAAACAAATCACAGTTTGCTATTTTGTTCATTGATTTAGATAATTTCAAAAAAGTTAATGATACATTGGGCCATGATATAGGAGATAAACTGCTGCAGTCTGTCGCACAAAGACTAAAAGCTTGTATTAGGAGGTCTGATATTGCAGCTCGTAATGGTGGGGATGAATTTACAATTCTACTAAACCCGCTCACGAGTCAGGAGGAAACTCACAAACTGGCAAAAGATATCCTCCTCTCGCTCCGAGAGGTTCATCTTATCGATGGATACGAAATACAATGTCTTCCAAGTATAGGAATCTCGCTTTATCCTAACAATGGACGAACATGGACAGAACTTATGAAGCGCGCAGATCAAGCAATGTATAAAGTAAAAACAAATGGAAAAGGTAATTTGTGCTTCTATAACAATTAACTTAACCTGTGTCTCGTCGAGACACAGGTTATTTATCTTCTTGAATAAACGAATGAGGACATACATTATCCGCATAAAGTATAGCGTTTCTACTTATAAAGGAGCGATCGCATGAATCAGCCTCAGCAAACGACCTACGTGAGCAGCGTGGATCCGTATGTGTATCAAACGTTACAAGGAGTCAGAAACAAACAAATTGTAGTTGAAACCGTGCGCGGATCCGTCACAGGAAAACTGACAACAGTGCGTCCTGATCATATTGTCGTCGAGTCGGGAGGGTCGTCTTTTTTTATCCGTACTGCTCAAATTGTCTGGGTCATACCAAGAGGATAAGGAGGAAAGCAGATGATTAAACGCGAAAACAGACTTGCCATCGACTTGCCTATCCCTGAGCACGGGGATCCCAATGCTGCTGCCGCTGTCCAGGAACTGCTCGGCGGGAAGTTCGGCGAAATGTCGACCTTGAATAACTATATGTATCAATCCTTCAACTTTCGCAACAAGAAAAAACTGAAGCCCTTCTATGACTTAGTTGCAAGTATCACTGCTGAGGAATTCGGACATGTGGAGCTCGTTGCCAATACAATCAATCTCTTATCCCGCGGCAATACATTCTATACCGGAGATCCTGATGTTACGCCTCTCAGAACCGGTAAAGACAGCCGTAATACATATCAATTTATCGCTACGGCACAAACAGCATTGGCAGGAGACTCGATGGGCAGACCTTGGACAGGAGACAATGTCTTCTCCAGCGGAAATCTCGTACTGGATCTCCTGCACAACTTCTTCCTGGAGTGCGGAGCACGGACACACAAGATGCGTGTATATGAAATGACAGAACACGAAACAGCTCGGGAAATGATTGGTTACTTGCTCGTGCGCGGCGGTACGCATGTTTTGGCATATGCGAAAGCATTGGAGATAGCCACAGGTGTAGACGTTTCGAAACTAGTGCCTATTCCGGATCTCTCCAACACGAAGTTTGACCATGCCCGTAAGTTCGAGCAGCAAGGACTAGGAAATATCCTATTCACCTGGAATGACATGGGCGAATATGCGGACATCCGCAAAATTTGGAAAGGAGAAAACCCTGAAAACGGCAGTCAGCTAGTTGTTAAACAGGGCGCGCCGCGGGGCGGTCCGATTCCGGACTTGGAAGAGCTGCCGGAGGAATTCGCTCCTGGCATCGATCGGGATGACTACGAACGGATCGCGAAGCGTTTAATGGAGAATTTATGAGAGGCTGCCGGTAACCGGCAGCCCTTTTTAAACTTCATGTATCCAAATACGCATCTCACCTGCTTGTCTATTACACCAAGCATAATAGGGAATAGCACGTAATTTCACAGGTTCCAGGGAAGGCGAATCAGCCTGATAAAGCACGTCTGATTCTGCTGCTTTCACCCCCTCTGCCTCTAACACCACTACTCCGTTTAAAACTTCTTCTTCAAAAGCTGCCGTGATTTCGCTCTCTCGTGGAAGCTTTAATCCAGCAAGACTCTTACCGTTATCCACTTCCTCCAGACAGTAGACGACCGGCCCGCGCTGCAAGGCAACCTGGCCTTGATTCATTCCGATTTTCGGATTGCTATATACACGCATCACTGGCTGCGGCAGAAACAGCTCAACCTGATCACCCTTCTCCCACATTCGTTCTAATACTAGATAGCCGTTTACCAGATCGTCAGCTGCAACAGTCTCCCCATTCACGGATGCTTTCGCGTTCTCACACCAGCCTGGAATCCGAAATGCCAGCTTGAATTGCCCTTTTTCTTCTACTGTTACGCTAATACGAGCATCCCATGGATACTGATGTTTTTGTGTGAGCTTAATAGGCAGTTCACCAATCTTGGTTTCCACACTTCCAGCCATATAAAGATGTGTGTATAAGGTATCCTCTGTCTGCGTGTAGGCATAATCCTCAATGGACGCAATCATTCGAGCAAGATTTGGCGGACAGCATGCACAGGCAAACCACTTCTGCCGCACCTGTTTCACATGCTCTTGATCCTTGCGTCCAGCTTGATACGCATTCACTTCCAGCGGATTCACATAAAAAAATCGTTTACCATCCAAGTCCATCCCGCTAATCGTCCCATTATAGATTGCCCTTTCCAGCACGTCTGCATATTTTCTGTCTGGGGAGAGCAAGAGCATCTGCTTAGCCCAGAAGACTAGTCCGACGGATGCACATGTTTCACAGTACATGCTGTCATTCGGCAAATCATATGCATCAGTAAAGGCTTCCCCATTAACAGCTGAGCCGAGGCCACCTGTTATATACATTTTTCGCTTTGTCACATCATCCCATAACGTATCACACACCGCTTGCAGCTCCGCATCATTTGTTTTCCGTGCAAGATAAGCCATTGCTGCATATAAATACACCGCTCTTACAGAATGTCCGACCGCTTCCTCCTGCTGCCGCACAGGAAGATGCGCTTGCATATAGGCATAGCCGAGGCCAAAATTAGTATTCTGATCATTCCACGTCGGCGGGGCACCTAAGGTATGACGCCGCTCCTTTTCCATATCAAAATAATGCGGCTCCTGCCCGCGCTGCTCAATGAAATATGCTGCAAGCTCCAGATGCTCTCGATTCCCTGTAGCATCAAATAATCGAAGCAATGCCAGCTCGATTTCCGAATGTCCCGGGTAGCCCTGCAGCTTTCCGTCTTCTATTCCGAACGTACTCCGAATCAACTCTACATAGTTCTCTATAATCTCAATAAACGCACGCTTGCCAGTCGTTTCATAGTAGGCAACCGCAGCTTCAATCAAGTGACCTGCACAATACAGTTCATGGTTATCCCGCAAATTTGTCCATCTGTTATCAGGCTCCACCAGCATATAATAAGTGTTCAAGTATCCGTCGTCTGCCTGCGCTCTTCCTATTAACGCTATGACTTCATCTGCCGCTTCTTCCAATTCCGGGTTTGGGAAGCTTCGCAAGCTATAAGCAACTGTCTCCAGCCATTTCGCCACGTCACTATCCTGAAAGACAGTTCCATAATACTCGCCCGCTGCTTCCCCAGCTACGATGCGGAAATTTTCGATAGCATGGCTCGGAGCGGTATCCGGAAGCTGATCGTTCAATGCTTTCCATTGATATGGGATAACCTGTTCAGCTACAAGCTGCTTATAATTCGTCCAGAAGGCATCCTCTACAATTACTTTTTGGTTCTTATTCACACATGAAATTTCCATATCACACACTCCTCCTGCATACTGAAGTTAAGCGTTTTCAAAATACAGATTAGCATCTACAATAGAAGTGACATAGAACCAGATTCAACTTGGATTTACACTATTTCACCCAAAAGGCGGCGACACGGAAATGGAGAAATCCTATCTATCATTTTCAGCTCCACCACTGCCATATTTCGTGGAAGGAAACAGCACGACCTTTCACAAAGGACAGCAGCATCCTGCGAGAAGAAAATTAGGATTATTCGATATCATCCTCATCCGAAAGGGTACTTTATGTATCGGTGAAGAAGCATCGCAATGGGACATTTCTGCCGGCGATGCATTAATTCTTGAGCCGAACAAATATCATTATCCAACCGCTCGCTGCGCATCAGATACGACATTTTATTGGCTGCATATGCAAAGCTCATCCCGCTGGACGGAGCAGCCTGCTTGTGACCCTATCTTACCGGCTCAGACTATATCGTCGCTGCATTACCATACAGAGCATGCAACGATACATCTTCCAAAATATCAGCAAATACCTCACCGGAATGCGCTGTTCAAAACGGTAGAACGCCTGCTGCAATCCACCACCCAGCCGAGTTCTTTTGCTTTTTGGGAGACACAGCAATTGTTCATGCAAGTGCTGCAGCATTTATCTTATAATCCAATGCCACAGCACACCTCATTGCGATTAGCGGAACAAGTTGAAATGTATCTAAAACAGCATTACAACCAACACATCACGAATGCCACCCTGGCACAGCACTTCCATGTGCATGAAAACTACTTGGCCAGATGTATGAAACAAGCTTTTTCTTGCACTCCGCTTGCATACTTAGCAGCTTACCGATTACACCAAGCACGCTTGCTTCTTATAACAACAGACTGGTCTTTGCAGCAAATTGCGGGAGAAGTTGGTTTTACAAGACAAGGCTATTTCTCGAAAAGCTTCAAAGCGAAATACGGCTTATCACCAAGCCAATATAGACAGGACATGAGTAAAGCCTAGCTAACGAGTTTGGAGGTACGCTATAATGCAAATAACAAATACACAGCTAGGCAGTGATAGCATGACAGAAAAACAGACAACAGCTGATATAGAAAACATCATGAGCTCCATACTTGGTATCCAGCAAAAATCAAGAGCATTCATCAATTTGCTGACAGAAGGCGAAGCTCTCTCCGAGAACCATTTACTCCTCCTGCTCCAACTGAAGCTTACAGACGGCATGAAGGTCACCGCTATCTCCGATCTTTTTCATATCACACCTGGTGCAGCTACGTCCATGTGTGACAAAATGGAAAAAATGGGGCTTGTAGAACGAAAACGAGAAGATAAAGACCGAAGAGTTGTGCAGATGGTTCTAACCGCGACAGGCCACGCCAAAGTAGAAGACCTTTTCTTGAAATTCCAGTCAAAAAAACTGCAGGACATGGCTGCAGTTCTGACAGAAGTAAATGCTTTACTGCAGAAAATCATTATATAAAAAAGATCTCCGAGCTGGAGATCTTTTTTTATGCCTATTGACAGGACAGCAATCATTATACTTTAATTATAATATGTTTTAGTTATTAAAATATATTATAATTAAAGTATAGGGAGTGATCCGCCCTCGCCAAATAAAAATTTCAACTGCAACCAAGTCCGTGACCAGTATTGCTGCAAGTTTCATTAATCCATAAACATGATAAGGAGATGAAATAGATGCTGAAGTATCCTAAATCACTTCGTTTGTTATTATTGTCACCGGCAATTCTTGTGTTTGCTATCCTTTATGGCGGATTTATTACCGTCATTGTTCTCACTTTACTGGCCGGCATTTTAAATACATTTGGTTTCGAACAGTTCCAAATGTTCATCTGGCACAACATCAAACTCCCTGCAGCATGGAGTATCCCATTTGCGATTGTCGTGTCCGCCTTGCTTGGATATCTAACGATGCGCGTAAAACGGATCTTATCTTACCTTCTAAGTCAGGTGAAATAAATGGTATACAACTATTTCTCCTTCCCAATGCATTCAACAAAAATGATCCCCCCTGACACCAATGACATACCAAGCCATGAAACCAACAGCATCAGCTCTACTTCCTGCGATAAAGCTGAAGAAGATATAACTCGATCCGAGGCAGAACAAAAAAAATAAAGGAGCGAGTAAAATCGCTCCTTTAAAAACCAATTAGCAGTGTGTCAATTAGGTTCTCAGTTAGTCTTCGTTAATTTTCCGTGCAAAACTAACCGCCCATCTTCCGGATCCTGTAAATCATTGCATGTAGACAAGGTAATAATATCGTCCTTTTCGGTAACATGGATGTCAGTCTGCATCCTTGACTTATCTTTTATTACTTCTATAAAATTCATATACTCTTCGTCGTTAGAGAACTCGGTTTCAATATAATTAAAATCTGTAGTTGTTACATATACCGAGAAAATTTCTACTTTATAGCTCTCATAAATTGTATCAAATTGAAACTCTTTATGCTGTGAGAAGAAATCTTCCTCTAAGAACTTATCCAGCTGACCGAACATTGAACCGTCTTTCATCTGATGGCCGTAAATAATTGTTTGTCTATCCACTGATTCTGCCTGATTTCGATAATCCATAAAGATACTGCCTGATTTGGATATATCCTCTTTATAATTCCGATTCAAATAATGGTTATTATCGGAGCTTTGCAGTATAGGATAATCTATTTTTGTATCATCAACCGTTAACCAACCTACTATATTAGGATTGATGTCCAAGAGATTTTGAAATTGCGGGCGTACTGGATTTTCTGAAGCTATGGCTTTGTTTTCTTGCAGATTGCCTTTATACTGCTCTTGGATTTCCTTCATTACTTGTTCACTTTGAACATAATCAAAGCCAATCCCCCCTATCTTGATTAGGGAAAATAAAAACACAGCTACACATGTGAGCAGGATGACTTTTTGAAGCCAAGTCATTTTCTTGCTTTCCGTTTTCTTCATACTCTATCCGTACCTTTATAAGTCAGTATTGTTTTCCTTAAAAGCAATATGCCCCTTGAAGCTTCTGACAACTGCTTGCCTTTTTACTGCAAGGGGCACATGAATAGATATAATTATCTTCTTCTGAATTTTCTTTGCAGGACAACGATCGCAGCAGCAATGGCAGATGCTGCTAGTAATCCAACATACAAGATTATATTTGTGTCATCACCCGTTTTAGGGTTTTCAATTACATTTCCATCCGCCTTGCTCGACGCCACTGGCTTTACGGAATTGTTACTTTCCTTACTTGTTTCTTCTACATTAACATCCGTTTTCTTGTCTTCGTTTTCAGTAGGTGAATCTGTTGGGGTTTCCACTTTATCTGTTTCTTCCGGCTCTGGTGCTGATCCGTTATCATCTGTTGGATCCGTTCCAGGATTGTTGTCATCTCCTGTTTCAGTTGGCGGTACGACTGGAGAATTGTTTTCTTCCTCCTCCTGAGCATTACCGTCTACAACAAATAACGCATTTGCATCATAGGAAACTTCATAATTATCAGGAAGACCTGTGATTTCCACTGCAGAAAAGGCGCTCTTATCTGTCAGCGCATTATAAGAGATGATCGGTGTATCTGTATCAGGGATAAACCCTTCTGTAAAGTTTAGTTTTAGCGTTCCGCCAAATGTAGCCTCACCGTTAATATCAAGTACATCTTCCTTATTTCCGATTGTAAGCTCTAGTGTACCTGCTTCTGACTGCGTAAAGTCATTCCCAATCGTTACACCGCTTGATACATTCTCAATCAGCGTCCCATCCGTATTCACGACTTCACCTTCACCAAAAGCGGTGCCGGAGTTTGCAGCCAAAGTTCCTTCTTCCAGCAACGTACCTCCGGTATACGTGTTATCTCCCGATAACGTTAATGCACCTGTACCTGACTTGGTTAACTTACCAGAGCCTTCGATATCATTTTTCCACGTGTCGGCCTCACTAAATCCGCCTTGGGAGGCATCCATTGTTACAGTGACATCATTTTCAAACGCTTCATAACCTCCAGCAGCTGCAAATAAATTCAATCTTCCCCAGCCTTCCGTATCATCCAATACAGGATATCCGGATGGTAAGCCCGTTGTATATAATATCCAGCGGCGCTGCGCATCATCTAAATACGGGAAACGAGTCTCGATTAAAGCCTCGGCCCCCTTCGGCACTACCATTGGCTTTGTGGTATCTCCGATTTGTTCAAATCCATATGTAAGACGCTCGGTATAATTTTTCTTATTTGTCTCATAATCGCTGTAATTATCCTCAGAAGCACCTTCTTGGGTTAGCAATACTTCATGTGCCTGCGCATACGCAGCTTCTTTCACACTTTCGTTTGCCGGGTCATTCAGGGCAGATGCGGCAACAGCTGTTGCCATGACTCTTCCGCCCATAACATCCAGTGGTGAATGCATGCCGGCTACGATTCTGCTGTGCCCCATCTCAGAGGCTCTTGTCATTATTTCTTCGTATCTTTCTGGAACAGCATAGGCAAATCCATAAGAAGCAAGATAGGCTGCATTTGTATGTCCGCTCGGGAAGCCGCCATCGCTGCTGGGATCTTCTTTTATTCTTGGAACAAGTGTAGGAATTACACTTACTTCTTCACTCCATCGAAACGGTCGTTGGTAATTATAATAAGCTTTAGCATTAGAGGTCGATGCCCCAGTCCAACGTATGTTATTTATTAATTTCACCATACTTCCGAGGCTGGAATCTTCGTCAGCCCATACTCCATTGTTATTACTAGCGTCATCATACCCTACTGTTGTCGCGTCTGCCGGGATTTCATCCGGAATCGTCGTCCCGGCATTAGCACCAGCTATAAAATTATCAGTATACGAACCTAGTCCTGTAATTGCACTATAATTTTGATGACGACGATCAACTAAATAGGCCGTTATCGCCTCTTCATCTGTGCAATTTTCTGTGATCGAGATTGACTTCGCTATATTTTGATTATGTATTTCGGAATTTAACACTGTTCCATTATTCCATGAATCACCTGGTTCCCAGATTTCATGAAATTTAGAAAGCACACCAATAGAGGGATTTGATTCAGGGGTCATATTAGCCTTGTCGTTATTTGCATATGTATCGACGTAATAGCCATAAGAGGCTTCTTTTGGAGCAATCGCAGATTCATCCAAATTGTTTGCGGCTGAAACAGAATTAGTTCCTTGAAAACAAAAAGCTGCAGTTAATACTAAGACAGGGATGGTGGACTTACCTTTGTTTCTATTACTATTTTCATTATGCTTTCTTGGCATTCGCTCACTCCTCAACATTAGTACTACAAGATGATTCTAATGTTAAGTTGTAATGCTAGTATTAATTTATTGATAAGATATTGTATTTTTATACATTCTTCTAGCAATCACGCGTTGGATTTACTTATTTATACATAGTTTCTATTTCAATACTGTATATTCCTGTCATATATTGATATCAATATAAGAAGCTCTCAAGTGATTCGTATCACTAAAAAGATAGAATATGCTCACACAGACTCTATCTTTCTGGGAGCTAACGCAATTAGAACAATACCTCCCAATAACCTCCCAATGCCCACCCAGGCAAACAAACTAAGTTGCTCCCCTACTAATACAACACCTAAGACCGCAGCCGTAAACGGTTCAGCTAAGGAAAGTGACACAGCTGAGGATGCCGGAACTCGCTTCAGGCCTTTTGAAAACAAGAAATAGGCTGCTGCTGTCGCAACAATCCCTAGATGCAGACATACAGCCAGTCCGCTTGGCTGCAAAATCCAACTCATATCAAACAGGAAAAGGAACGGCATAAGGAAAACTCCTCCAATTCCAAAGATGACTGCAGCTGTCTCAAGAGGGCTTTTACCTTGCACAATTTGTGCGCTCAATAATGTATAACCTGCGAAGGATAGACCTGCTCCCAGTGCAAGCATAATTCCAACTGGCTTGATCATGACAGTATCATTTGTCAGAAACAGCAGTACACAGCCCATAATAGATAACAAAGTCGCTCCCCACCATATATAGCTTGGCCGTCTTCTGAATAATATTGACTCCAACACCCCTGACAAAATCGGCGCACTCCCTATCGCAATGACGGTACCTACCGCAACGCCGGTCTGATGGACTGCCGAAAAGAACAGCGGTTGATAGCACGCCATGCAAATCGCTGCGAGAAGCGTCAGTCCGATTGGCCAGCCTTTTACATTCAATCTTCCGAAAACGAGGGTTGACAAAATCAGAAACACTCCTCCAACCGCAAGCCTTGCAGCTCCAATTGCAATCGGATGGGCTATTGATGGTGCAAATGCCTGAGCCGTACCAGTCGTCCCCCAGAGTATTGCTGCAAACAGGATGAATAACGGTGCTATTTTCACGGCCATCTCACCTCGCCTTTTGCGTCCTTTTGTCCATCATGCCAGAAACTCTAGCATTCTGTAATGAATGAAAGGAGATTATCCGACATAAAACTTTCATATCTTTTCTCATGCTTGCCAGCACTTAGGTGATGCATTATCTTTTGCTTGAGCGCAAATACAGGACGATACCTTCTGCTATCAATAAGTTCACTGCTATCGATCCGTAGACCCCGATGGTATAACTTAGCGTATAGTCCATCCCTGCCTGAAACAGAACAGAAGAAATCAAATGAATGAACATATTTGTAAAACAGAAAAGATAACTGCGAATCATCCAGTGTTGATGCTTATCCAGCCTGCCTTTCCTGGCATGTACGATGGCAACTACAATCATGATCGGCCAAAACAAATTCACCAGATTGAACGGAACACTGACCAGTTTGCCTCCCGTTGCATAAGGAGCCAGGTAACCTGATGTCAACGATACAAGCATCACTGAAACAGCATACACATAGCCATTGATACGATGGAATTTCCGTTTATGCCAAGCCAATCCCCTCGAAAAATTCACCGCTCCACTCAGGGTCGCCAGACAAGCGACAAACACATGCACATACATGACATCCAGCCAGAGGGGCAGATGAAAGGATGCACGCAAATCTATTTTCTGTTCAAGGAAAAAGGCAGCTCGATGATCGAGGAGATAGTTATCTGCTAATGTATAAATGACATAAATGCTAATGAACAGAAGCAGCATTTTATATAAGATTCGGAAAGACATGAAGCCACTCCTTTTTTATTGTATGCATATGGATTAATGCTAATTGTTAGAGCTTCTATCCGTTAAAAAGGAATACAGCTTACCCATTATACTTAAAACATGATAATATGGTCTCCCAATCATAATACGGAGGATACACATGAAGAAGTATGTAGTTATTGGGCTCATTCTGCTGATTGCAGCAGGAGGACTCATTTATACCCAATTAAGATCGAATGCTCAACCTAACGAAAAAATGGTTCTCGGTTATACCACTTCGGATGAATCATCTTTTCATTCTTTGAAAGAATACCATGAATATCTTACTGCCATCGCAATGGATACATATTCTTTTGATACCGATGGCAAACTCTCTGGTGAAGCACCAGAAAACCAGCTTGAATATGCAAAGCAGCATGATATCGATACATATGCTGTGATCTCAAATTTCGGTAAAGCAGATTTCGATCCGGACTTGGCACATGCTGTTATGAGTGACAAAGACGCAAAAAGCAGTTTCATTGATCAGTTGGTACAGCTTGCCGCAGAAGATGATTTTACCGGCGTTAATATCGATTTTGAAGCTGTCTATCCTGAGGACCGAGACCTCTACTCTGACCTCATTAAGGATGTGGCAGGAGAACTCAAAGAGCATGACATACAAACGATGGTGTCTGTGCCAGCAAAAGATATCGATGATCCGGCAGATGATTGGAGCTGGCCATATAACTATGAAAAAATTGGAGCATATGCTGATTATGTACAAGTAATGACCTATGATGAACATGGCTCTTGGAGTGAGCCAGGCTCTGTAGCCAGCTTGGATTGGATGAATAAAATGCTGGCTTTTGCTACAGAAACGATCAACCCTAATAAGGTTATTATGGGAGTGCCAGCATATGGCTACGATTGGAATCTATCTAACCCAGAGGAGAATAAGTTGATGGAATGGGATAGCATCCATTCAAAGATAGTTGGTTACGATATAGATCCTATATACGAGGAAGGAACTGCGTCTACGTATTTCAATTTTGCTGAGGAAAATCAGGAGCACATGGTCTGGTTTGAGGATGAACGGTCATTGCAGAAAAAAACCTCCCTCACCAACACATACAGCATTACAGGTGTATCTGTGTATGCACTGGGACATGAGTCAGAATCTTTCTGGAAGGCCATTGGGTCAGGAATAAAATAAAACAGCAATCAAGGTTTACGCCTTGATTGCTGTTTTTCAATTACTCAATTACTTCGCTTTCTTAACTAGCTTCACAGCATCCTTCGACACGTAGAAGTTGCCGCCGCTTTGAACTGTTACACTATCCAGTTCATATTCGCGATCATTCACAATAACGATATTCTTGTTCACAGGGAATTCTGCTTTTTTACGTCCGTTTTTTACTATCAATACCGGGTTCGCAGCATCGGAGGAATCGATGCTCACTTCGCCCCAGTTACCAAACGCTGCTTCTGCTTCAACGAACATATTTTTGCTCAGCTTGTCCAGCTTGAAGCCCATGGCATCTGCTACGCTATGAGCAATGTCCGTGTTCTCGATCATACCTGATGGCTTACCTGGTCCATAGGAGTATAGGAACAGATCCTCACCCGTATGTCCGCCAGTCGTAAAGCCAAGGTTTGCTCGCTGCGCCAGGAGATCAACCAATGTGCCCCCAAGATCCTCGGATTTATTAATCGCTCTCTTCTCTTTTGCTGTTGGGTTCGTAATACCATATAGCTCCGCAACTTCCAATCTGTTGGAGCCATCTTCATTCAACTGGGACATAGCACCTTCCAGTGTCATTGTTGCTTCTTTCAACGGATCCACATAGGCAGATACTGGTGTAGAAGAATATGTGCCGTCCGTATTTTCATTTCCGATAGAGATTCCGCTGTTACCATGATCAGAAACTGCAATGACCATCGTGCTCTTATCTTTCTTAGCGAAATCCAATGCCTCTTTAACTGCATCATCAAATGACAGCGTATCGCTGATCATACCGACTGGATCATTTGCATGCGCTGCCCAGTCCGGCTTGCTGCCCTCTACCATCAGGAAGAAACCATCCTTATCTTTAGACAATGTTTGAATGCTTTTCTTCGTCATTTCTGCCAAAGTTGGCTCTTCCGGCTGCGTTACTTCCCGGTCCATATCGTAAGCCAGTGCTGCTGGTGCAAACGAGCCCCAAATCTTCTTCGATTTGGAATCAAGCAAGTCATCACGGTTTTCAACGAAATCGTAGCCTTTGTCATCAATGACACCTAGCAGATCCTCACCATCTTCACGGTTGCCATTTTCAAGGGATTCCTTCCCGCCGCCAAGGACGACATCAATATTTTGATAGACTTGCTGCTCAGCGATATTTCCATATTGTGAACGATGGTCCGCATGAGATGAAAAAGCTGCAGGAGTCGCATGCTGAATTTCAGATGTAGAAATGATACCAGTAGCTTTGCCGTTCAGTTTCGCCCCTTCCAGCACGTTCGTCACCGGACGATAGGGATCATTAGCGAGTTCTTCATCGACACCTGGGGAAGCAATCTTCTCCGGCAGGACACCGACAAACTTATCATTCGATTTATTGCCAGTAGCCATCGCTGTACCAGCAGGAGCAGAATCCGTAACGGCGGATTCTGCCGAATATGTACGCACACCACCAGAGGCCATCTGATCCATCGCCAAGTCATCGCCTTTGTACCATCTCGATAGCGTTGTTGTAGTAGAGCTCACTCCATCCTTAACGAGGACAATGACATTCTTCACCTTTGGATCCTTCTTCGCTTCTACCTCTTCCCTCTCCAAGTTCGTCAAACCGATTGAACCGACGGCTAGCGTCCCCGCTAACGTCACACCTAGTAATTTTTTGCTTAGCTTCATCTCTCATTCCTCCATATCATCTTTTTCGAAAAACACTCAAAAATAAAGTTAATAGATTAGGTCGTGTACGAGAGTAATTGTATAGGCTGATTGTTAACAGGATGTTAATGATGTATAAAGCTATCGTTAATTAATATAATGGAAATTCTGTCAGAAAAAAGGGTGAGGAGTTGCAAATAAATACTTTTATAATAGGGATTTTTCCTTATTATCGACACTATAAATACTACCGTGATTTGTTATAACCATTAATAACAATTATTTTTAAAGAGAATAATTAAAATAGTATAAATTACCCATTCAATCTCACCTTCAATATTTTCCAGTTATAATTACCCATCTAAAATCCGTCATAGTTAGTGTAAAACCGACAATTTTTTTGAACCGAAAGCACTTGTCCTATTATCGTTAAATATTCCCCCGAAGTGTCATACCATACTTCTCTATAAAAAAAACGACCCTTTCTCGGGTCGCTTTTCGATTTATAATTTGAACTTCGTCAGTAATTCCTGTAATTCCTCGGCCAAATTGGACAAGGCATTTGCTGATGCGGTGATTTCCTCCATAGAGGCTAGCTGCTCCTCTGTAGTACTTGCCATTGTCTCGGATGCCGCAGCATTTTCTTTTGCTATCGCTGCAAGCTCTTCTGCACTAGCAGTCATCTCCTGGACGCTTGCTGCTATTTGTTCGGTGATAGAGGAGATATCCTCGATCTGCGGGGATATTGTAAAGATACTATCTTTAATTTGGCTGAACTTTGTCGTTGTTTCATCGGTGGCCTGCAGTCCTGTTTCTACGTATCGTGCTGTCTGCGCCATTACTTTGACAGACTGCACAGTATCAGACTGGATATGCTGAATAAGTTCTGTGATTTGCATAGCCGAGCGCTGCGATTCCTCAGCAAGCTTCCGGACTTCATCAGCAACTACCGCAAAGCCTTTACCCTGCTCACCGGCACGCGCGGCTTCAATAGCAGCATTCAGTGCCAGCAAATTCGTCTGATCAGCAATACCAACTATCACATCTGTTATGCTTCCTATTTTCTTAGAACTTGTCTCAAGCTCCTGCATTCTAATATTTGATTCATTCACAGACGCATAGATATGTTTCATCTGTTCGACTGTCTGATTGACGGAATACTCTCCGTCCGCTGCTAAGCTAGCTGCCTGTTTCGTCGAATCCGACACCGTAGACAAACTGTTCGCTACACGGTCCATGCCGATTGCAATCTCACCAATCGCCTGCGCATTCTGTTCGACATGTATCCGCTGCGAGTCTGATCCTTCTGCTACCTCCTGCAATGTTGTCGTCACATGCTCGGTTGCAGAGGTTGTCTGCTCTGAGCTTGCAAGCAACTCCTCTGATGATGCTGCCAGCTGACCAGAATCAGTATCAATCTGCTTAATCAAACTGCTTAGGTTATCTGTCATTGTGTTGAATGCCTTTCCAACCTCAGCTAGTTCATCCTTAGAATGAATCTCTATCCGTTCACGCAAATCGCCCCCGCTCACTTGTACCGCAGTCTGCTTCAGCTTGTTCAATGGTTTAATGATAGAACGAACAACACCGAAGACCAGGAACCCTCCAGCAATTAGTGCTGCAGATAATACGATTAGCGTCGTGTATAGAATTGGTGCTGCTGCCTCATCTATCTCAGAAGCAGACATTACACCTGCAACCTTCCAGCCTGTTAATTTATTCGTCGTATAGACAAGCTCCTGTGTATCAGCACCCTGTTCGAATCGATATTTTCCATTTTCTTTCTCAAATTGCCGGATAAGATAATCGGCAGTAGCTTCAGATCCTTTTTCCTCTGTCGGATGGACGATAATATGCTTCGTCTGATCAAGAATAGAAGTATATCCTTCTTTGCCAATGTGTATCTTCTTAGATGTCTCTTCCAAATTACCTAATGTAATATCCATGCCAATGACACCACTGTTATCTTCGGTTGTCCGTGCAATTGTCACTACTAAGGTATTAGTGGATGCAGATACATATGGTTCTGTTATGACCACTTCGCCCGCTTTCTCTTTCGCCTGCTGGTACCAAGGCCGCTCCCGAGGATCATAATCGTCTGCAAGCTCCAAATCAGGGGACTGTATCATCAATCCTTCTTCGGTTCCGACATATGCCAGTTCAAGTTCCGGATGCAAGTCTGTGTATTGCTCTAGTTTCCGCCTTATCTCCGGGCTTTCCATGCCGTCATATAGATCAGAACCGATTTGACTGGCAAAGAAATCGATATCATGTATCTTTGGCTTGATTGTATCGTCTATCATACTGTTCAGTACATCCACGTTACTTGATGCACTTCCGATCAATTGAGCTGATAGCTCCTTCTTTGCACTCTGATACGCCAAGAAACCAATCAGAATGCTAGGTATAAGTAGAATGATGATAAAGGAAAGGATAAGCTTATTCCTGATAGTAAGCCCAACTCTGCCCTTCTCTAAGATGCGTTTCATAGTATTCCCCCTAATGTACTAAGCTGCTAACAACTTGTTACTTTCTTTATCGGCTAATGGAGGGGGAAGTTAGATAGCAATAAATAATTCTTTAGAAACAATATTTACCATCCATTCATTCTCATCTTCTCAAAAGAGAGGTCCAACTGACAAAACCACAACATCTATTAGCTATGCAAAATACTTAAACCAGATTAATGTCACATAAATTTAACCATTTCTTCTAATAGCGGAGAAACGGCGTGATTACGCCATTTCCATTGTGACACCCTTCACATAATCCCTTGACACAACTCTTTTAGTATTCTACTCTTACTAATAAATATAAATTTAGAATGATTATGTCTAAGTAATTCTAAGTTTCTAGTTATTAATTTATTTTGGGAGGCTATTTATTTATGTCACTTATCGGCAAAGAAGTACAACCATTCACAGCACAAGCTTACAAAAACGGAGATTTCATCGAAGTAACAGAAGCAAGTCTTAAAGGTCAATGGAGTGTAGTATGCTTCTACCCTGCAGATTTCAGCTTCGTATGCCCGACTGAGCTGGAAGATCTTCAAGATCAATACAGCACACTAAAAGATCTTGGTGTGGAAGTATTCTCTGTATCTACAGATACACACTTCGTACATAAAGGCTGGCATGACAGCTCTGAAAAAATCGGCAAAATCACATATGCAATGATTGGTGACCCATCCCAAGCAATTTCTCGTCAATTCGATGTGCTTAACGAAGAGTCTGGTCTTGCTGATCGAGGTACATTCATCATCGATCCAGATGGCGTAATCCAAACAGTTGAAATCAATGCAGACGGTATCGGCCGTGACGCAAGCACGCTTGTGAACAAAATCAAAGCAGCACAATACGTGCGTCAAAATCCAGGTGAAGTTTGCCCGGCGAAATGGGAAGAAGGATCTGAAACACTAACACCTAGCTTGGATCTTGTAGGCAAAATCTAAGGAGTGCGTTGAATATGGTACTTGATGCAAACATTAAAGCTCAATTGAACCAGTATATGGCGCTTATGGAGAACCCTATCGTTCTTAAAGTAAGCGCTGGTGCAGACGACGTTTCCAAGGAAATGCTTGCTCTAGTTGAAGAGCTTGCAGCTATGTCGTCCAAGATCACAGTAGAAAAAGCAGAACTAAACCGCACCCCGAGCTTCACCGTGAACCGCGTTGGCGAAGAAACCGGCATTGCTTTTGCCGGCATCCCGCTTGGTCATGAGTTCACTTCACTTGTCCTTGCTCTCTTGCAAGTAAGCGGTCGTGCACCGAAGGTCGATGAGAAACTGATCAATCAGATTAAGAACATCAAAGGTGAATTCCACTTTGAGGCTTATATCAGCCTGACTTGTCATAACTGCCCGGATGTTGTGCAAGCACTTAATGTGATGAGCGTATTGAATCCGAACATCACAAGCACGATGATCGATGGTGCGGCATTCAAGGAAGAAGTAGAAAGCAAGAACATCATGGCAGTTCCGACTGTTTACCTGAACGGGGAGAACTTCGGAAGCGGCCGGATGACGCTCGAAGAAATGCTAGCCAAAATGGGATCTGGTGCGGATGCATCCGAGTTCGATAACAAAGAACCTTACGACGTTCTTGTTGTCGGCGGTGGTCCAGCTGGCTCCAGCGCTGCTATCTATGCTGCCCGCAAAGGAATTCGTACTGGAATCGTAGCAGAACGCTTCGGCGGTCAGGTATTGGATACGATGAGCATCGAAAACTTCATTACCGTCAAGGAAACTGAAGGTCCGAAGCTAGTCGCAAGCCTGGAAGAGCATGTGAAAGAATACAACATCGATGTGATGAACCTGCAGAAAGCAACGAAAATCGCGAAAAACGATCTATTCGAGCTTGAGCTGGAAAACGGCGCGACACTGAAAAGTAAGAGCGTCATCATCTCCACAGGTGCACGCTGGCGTAATATCAACGTTCCTGGCGAGCAGGAATTCAAGAACAAAGGTGTTGCCTACTGTGCACACTGTGATGGCCCGCTATTCGAAGGAAAAGATGTAGCTGTTATCGGAGGAGGTAACTCCGGCATCGAAGCAGCCATTGATTTGGCTGGTATCGTAAACCATGTTACAGTTCTTGAATTCGCCGATACATTAAAAGCAGACGAAGTATTGCAAAAGCGTGCTTACAGCCTGCCGAACGTAACTATTATTACAAACGCGCAAACTACGGAGATCACTGGCGACGACAACGTCAACGGTATCACTTACGTAGAACGTGACACAAACGAAGAAAAACACATTGCACTGCAAGGTATCTTCGTCCAAATCGGTCTTGTACCGAACACAGAATTCCTAGCTGACGTCGTTGAGCGCACGCCGATGGGAGAAATCATCGTCGACAAGCACGGTCAAACGAATGTCCCAGGACTGTTTGCTGCTGGAGACTGTGCAGATACTGCTTATAAACAAATCATTGTTTCTATGGGATCTGGTGCGACAGCATCGTTGGGTGCATTTGATTATTTGATTCGGAATTAATTACTAGAAGAAAGCGTGCAGCTGTTATCAGCTGCACGCTTTCTTCTTGATATACAGACAAAATATACTTGTCCTACAGCAAACCTCAATTTACCTCTGCATTTTTATCAATCTGAGTAACTGTATTCAATTGTTCTAGGAAATCATGATAATAATTATCATGATAGTGTAATTGAAATACATCCCAACCGATAGTTGGCTTCGGAGAAATATAATACTGCTCATGATCCAGCTCTATAAATTTCAAGTCATACTTTGAAATCATATAGTTATCAAGCTTATCCCAAATATCATTATAATGTTGTAAAGAAGGCAGATAGGAAACCTTACCCTCTGAATCTAATAAACGATTGCTGAATCGCCCTTTATTAATGATCACTTCGCAATTAGGTACTTCCTTTTTTAAGAAATCCATGAATTTAGCTATTGAAGGCAACAATAAACCAAAATAGTCAGATGGACTTCTATCAATCTTCAAATGGAACTTTTCCGGCAGTTCATTAAAGAATGAAGTCTTGCTAATATAACCATTGTTTGTAACAAAACGATCTTGCGTGAAGAACACCCCTAAAAAGACATCTGTATAGAAGTCCATAATCAGATAATCCGGCTGCTTTACTTTTAGATCATGAAAGAAACTTTTGCTTAATTCTTCGATGGTCTTACGTTTATCAGCCTCATTATGCACGTTTTCTTCATCAATATAATCAATTTTAGTCTCGTCATAAGAAAATTCCCGGGAAAAAAGACTTATTAAAGATGCATGCAAAGATGTTGCTACACATTCATACCTCTCTTTATAGTTTTTATTCAATTTGGAGTTAAAATTATCTCTAGTGATACAAGAGCCATAACTGGCTATTTTAATAGTCATTATTTTCTCCTTAAAATACATTATTACTTATATATCGGATTAAAAAGTGATTAGTTGATACATTCTGTTTATTTTCTGCATTGCTATCATTATTACACCATTGATAAATTAGACACTGATTAATCCTGGCGTTTATTTATATTTCCCCGCATTATTTTTCACAGAAAAAAAGAAGATATCCGCGAACATCTTCTTCTTTTACACAATTATCTTCTCAAGTACACTTACAATTTTTTGTTTTTTGAAATAAAGATCCTGTGCTTCATCCATTCCGACTTCTTTGAAGCGAACGTGCGCTCCCGGTGCTGCTTGCGCTAACAACGGAATATCCGCGGATATTACTGTCGCTATCCTTGTATATCCTCCTGTTGTCTGCCGGTCCGCCATCAGAATAATCGGCTGACCATTGGCAGGCACTTGAATTCCGCCAAGCGGGATAGCTTCCGAGATTATGTCAGCAGTTATTTTGTGCCATAGTTCCGGACCTTTCAGACGATACCCCATACGGTCTGACTGAGGAGTGATTTCATAGCTCGATGATAGGAATGTTTTGATAGCCTCATCTGTGAAAGCATCTTGATGCGGCCCTAGGATGACTCTTGCAGTGACTTCCTTCTCGTACTTAGGTATTTCATCGTAATGAAGGGAACGCCCCGTTACTGCATGAGGATTCTCAGTACCGTACAGAATGTCTTCCTTCTCAAGAGCACGTCCGTTCAGACCGCCGATTTTTGCCTTCAGATACGTAGAGTTGCTGCCCATTACAGCTGGCAAGTCAAAGCCGCCTGCCACGCTGATATAAGAGCGAATCCCTTCCAATGGCTGACCGAATTCGATTAGCTGGCCCTCTTTCACGGCAAAACTCTTCCACATCGGCGCAGGCTGCCCATTCACTCTTGGCGACAGATTTCCTCCAGTTATCGCAATGACAGCATCCTCCAGCACCTTGAGTACCGGTCCCATCATTGTTACTTCGAGCCCTGCCTCGTCACGTTTATTTCCAACGAGAAGGTTGGCAATTTGCAGCGAGAAATCATCCATCGCACCTGCTACAACTACACCATATTCCTGGTAGCCAGTACGGCCGAGATCCTGAAAAGTTGTCAGCAGTCCGGGCTTGATCACTTGAAACAGCTTTCTACCCATGATGCTCGACTCCGAAATTCTGAATCGTGATTTGTTCTGCTTGAAGTCTTTCACGGAGCTGCTGGACGAATTGCAGTGCTTCCGGTTCATCTCCATGCACACAAATTGTATCTGCTTGAATGTTAATATCTGTTCCATCAACGGCAGTTACTTTACCTTCTTGAATCATACGAATGACACGATCAACCGCAACTGTCACGTCGTGAATCATAGCATTTGCTTGAGAACGAGGTGTCAGCGTTCCATCTGCCTGATACGTCCTGTCAGCAAAGACCTCCTGCGCAACGTTCAGTCCAGCTTTCTCTCCCGCACGTACTAGTTCACTACCGGCCAAACCGAACAGTACTAACTTCGAATCGACCGCATGCACTGCTGTCGCGATTGCTTCTGCAATAGCAGAGTCTTTCGATGCCATATTATATAGCGCTCCGTGCGGCTTCACATGCTGAACATATGTACCGCAGGCCTTGGCTGCTCCTTGCATTGCGCCTACCTGGTAAACAACAAGGTTATAGATTTCCTTCGGAGACAGCTTCATTTCCCGACGGCCAAAACCGGCTAAGTCGGGGAAGCCTGGATGAGCACCGATTCCAACACCAAGTTCGGCTGCTGTTTTAACCGTTTCAAGCATGACATTATGGTCACCTGCATGGAATCCGCATGCAATATTGGCAGATGATATGTATTTCAACACTTCCTCGTCATTACCAATTGTATAGGCGCCAAAACTCTCCCCTAAATCACTGTTTAAATCAATCGTCTTCATACCAGTCCCTCCTTACTTTTCCTTACTTACAATCTTATATTCCCCAAGACGAACTGCTTCCGTAATTGAATCGTACTCTTCTTTCGAAATTGGGACAAACCGCAGATAAGACCCGGAAGTCAATAAAATTGGCTGCTCTCTTTCCGGATCATATAATTTCAATGGTGTCTGACCGATGAGCTGCCAGCCTCCCGGAGTTTCCAGTGGATAAACGCCCGTCTGTGATCCAGCTATCCCTACAGAGCCTGCTGCAATTTTTGGTCGAGGATCCGAACGGCGTGGTGTCGCAATTTCTTCTGACATACCGCCCAGGTACGGAAAGCCCGGTACAAATCCCATCATATAAATCAAATAATCCTGACTCGAATGGATGCGGATGACATCTTCTACTGACAGACCGTTATGATCCGCAACGAAATTCAAATCAGGGCCTGTCTCCCCGCCATAGTAGGTAGGAATTTCATAAACAAGAGAAGCAGCCTCGGCCGCCCCTCCTTGAATATTCTCATATAGACGCTCCAATTTTTCCAGAAGCGCCTGGTAGCGGACCTTATCAGGACGATAAAAGATGGATAAAGTCGTATAAGCTGGTACCCATTCAATAATTCCCTCAATCTGTTCCGCCTTAAGCAGCTCCGCGAACAACCGGATTTTCTGATTTGTTTCCTCTGAGATCGTCTGTCCGAAAACGAGCTGAATGCCCGTATCTCCTAGCGGATGATAGGTAAGCTTCATTTTTGGGACCTCCTTCTCGATTTAGAACAATTTCTGCGCTTGGTTAATCAATGTCACAACCGCCAAATAAGTAGTTGCTAAAAGCACTATACCACCAAAGATCGTAAGCCATAGCGGATGTTTGTAGTCTCCGACGATAGATTTCTTATAAGCCGCTACTAACAATACACCAAGCCCGATAGGCAAAATAAGCCCGTTAATGGCACCTGCGATAACTAACAATGTCACTGGTTCGCCGATGAAGGAGAAGATGATTGTTGATACTACAATGAACAAAATTGTAACTAGCTTCTCATTCCTCGCAACCCATTTGGACAATGTCTTCAGGAATGAAACGGATGTATAAGCCGCGCCAATTACAGATGTAATACCCGCAGCCCATAAAATCAGACCGAACATTTTATATCCAAGTGTACCAGCAGCTTCCTGGAAAACAGAGGCAGCGGGGTTACTTGCATCCAACTTAAAGCCTGTCACCACGACTCCTAGCACAGCAAGGAACAGGAAGATACGCATGATTGACGCAATCAAAACACCTGAAACAGAACTTTGTGTTACTTGACGCAGACTTTCTTTACCGGAAATACCAGCATCCAAAAGACGGTGACCGCCTGCAAATGTGATATAACCGCCAACAGTACCACCAACGAGTGTAATGATTGCAAACACATCAATTTGTTCTGGAGCAAATGTACGCAAAACAGCTTCTCCGACTGGCGGTTCACTGCGGAATGCAACGTACAATGTCAGCAAAATCATAATCAACCCAAGAATGCGCGCAATCTGATCCATTGCCGCTCCTGCTTCTTTGGAAAGGAATATACCAATAGCGATAATACCAGTAATGATTGCACCAATAATTGTATCGATTCCGAATAATACGTTCAAACCAAGTCCCGCACCACCGACGTTCCCGATATTAAATGCAAGACCGCCCAATGCGACTGCAAAAGCAAGGAAGTATCCTAACCCTGGCAATACTTTATTTGCGATATCCTGTCCGCGCATTCTGGAAACGGCAATAATTCGCCAGATATTCATCTGTACACCAACATCCAGAATGATACTCATAAGAATAACAAAGCCGAAGCTTGCTAATAATTGATCAGTGAAAACAGCTGTTTGAGTCAGGAACCCTGGTCCGATTGCTGATGAACCCATCAGGAATGCTGCTCCTAATAGGACGCCCCATTTTCCTTTGGAAGACTGCTGCTGTTGTAATTCTTTTTCTTTTGACGCCATGTAAATCCCCCTTATGTAACGATTCTTTCAAATCATCTGTAGTATGTACTGCTTTCCATACATTATCACAAATATTTAATAAACAATAATTATTATAACTCGAAAATATTTGCTTACACAAGATGTAAAATAACCTCACATGATAAATCAGCTATCAAAAGCCATTTCACACAATATAAAAAAGGCCCGTAAAAGGCCTTCCTTAAGTAAATTATTGTGTTTTATCTATCCTCTTTATAGAAATATTATCAAACTTAGCACTGCCATCTTCCGCATACAAACTTATCGCTTGATCCTGCGGATGAGGGAATACTGTATTACTGTGCACCACATTCCCATCATCAACGAACATTTCCACACTTGTTTTATCTACGAGAATTGTGACATGTACGTGCTTCTTATCTGTATTAAATGGCGCCTTGCTTTCCTGATAGTCTCCAGTTTGATCAGGATTAGGAATGTAGCTTCTATTCACATATGAATAGCCTCCATCGACTGCGATACCTACATCGAGATGACGGGAGTGATCATTTGATCCCCGCAACTGCAGCCCGACGTTCGGACTTTCTGTCCACGAAATATCAGCATCCAATTGGTATGTTTCCGCCGAAACATCCAAGGTTTGCTTCTCATTTTGAAGACTTATATTCTCAACTGTGTCCGATGATTGAAAATGCTGATCCAGCGCAGCAATCGGCCGGGAAGCAAGATAAAAACCATCCTGATCCTGCTGCAATGTGATTTCCCTGACAATGGAGTCTGTACCATTGAATCCATCATATTTCATCGCGGGTGTGTGATCCGCATACGACCAGTTATTCATCCACGCGAGCGCATACCGCTTTGCTTGCTTATCTTCAGAAGGTCCGTCTTCGAAGGTGACCCCACCATACCAGTCAAAACCATAATCAAGCCATCTTGGATTTTCTTTATCCGGTGTAAAAGCTGCCCCTTCAAACTCTCCAGTCCAGTAGGCATAGGTTTTCGGTTCACCTTTCCCCTCTCCATTCGCACTCATACCTAGCACATATTTAACCGTACCATCCGGTGCGCGCAGCTGGAATAGATCCGGACATTCGAGTACGCCAATTCCATCTGTTTCAAAATCTCCAGTGAATGTCCAGGCTTTCAAGTCAGCAGATGTATAAAATCCAATTTTATCTCCTTCTGCCAAAAGCATGATCCAGCTATTTTTTTCCTCATCCCATATCACTTTGGGATCACGGAAATCCTGCGTACCCGGATTGGTAAGAACCGGTTCCTCGCTCTCCTGCTTAAAAGTATTTCCTCCATCTGTGCTGTACCAGAGATACTGTTCCTGCTGCCCAGTCTCTCCCGTCGGCTGGGTCATAATCGCAATTAGTGCATCCTCACCAAAACCGGCTGTATTGTTCTTATCGTGGACGACAGACCCCGTCCACGGATCACCGTTATCTGTTGTATATTTCGGAATTGCTACTCCATGATCCTCCCAATGAACTAAATCTTCTGATGTCGCGTGCCGCCATTCGGTACCGTTGCCTTCGGGGTAATCTTTATTGTAGAGATAATAATAGTGGTATTTGCCTTGATAATAAATTGGCTGCTGCGGATCATTTTTCCATTTGTCAGGAGAACTGAAATGGAAGACAGGACGATAAGAGATAGTTTGCGCCTTCCCTGGACTTTGATTTTGAGTTTTTTTCTCGTTGCTTAGCACAGAGGCTGCGACCACTGCAGCAACAAGTAAAATCAGCACGCCAAGCATCGTCCACCTCTTTTTCGAAAATCCATTAAACATATCGTCACCACACTTTTATTTGAAATGAAGGAAAAGGAAATGCCATATTGCTGACATTTCCTTTTCTGATTCTGATTTATTCCTCTTCGTACGTGATTTGCCCTTGCTCCAGGATACCATCTTCCACAACGGAAGAGCGTTTACCGTCGATATCCAGAAGGAACGAAGGCGCGAATGTAGATTTATGATCCTGGAAGAAACCGCGGTTCGTCATGTAGCTAGTTACGACGAAGTCATCCGATTTCTTTTGCGGAATCACATAATGTGCATATGTCCAAGTCAAATCATTAGGATCCAAGTCCTGATGCAGGACGATACCTGATTTGTTCATTGGCTTATATGGGCCAGTTAAGCTATTCGATACATAACCAAGCATATAGATGTCTTCATCGTCGATGCCATCGATTGTCATTTTGGCACCACGCGTACTCGTGAACAAGTAGAACTTGTCATCTTTCTTGAAGATGTTTGGACGCTCGATCTCATCTGTAACCGTATTGGAAACGATGAGCGGCTTCATTTCTTTTTTCAATGTGTAATCATCATTGATCTCTACAATACCGATTGCACCATTAGCCAGTTCCGCTGTGGACTTCTTATCGCTGTTTTGCAGCTGATTGAATTCTTCACGGAAGAACTTCATACCATTGCCGTAGTATGCACGATTATAAAGGGATTCTTCGCCAGAGTAGCCAAACTCTGTACCAGTATTAGCTTCGAATACTAGATACTTCTTACCTTTATCTTCAATGTAATGCGGATCACGCAATGTGTGGTTGTTGGCAAAATTACGGTCTTCAAATGCTTTATTCACATTTTCATATGTCTTTCCGTTGCCGCCATCATAAATGGACTTATAGTCTTCCACGCCATCAACTTGCAAGCTGCTTGTATCCTTTTCAGACACGTTCACCTGCGCAGTTGTCAAAGTTTGTTTACCAAAGATGCCTTGGCTTTCATCAAAGCCGCCGCGGTTTGTATAGAACAAGCGGATCTCGCCATCGATGAAGGCAGCAGAGCCAGACCATTCCTCCTGCTGACCAGCAAGTATTTTATCACCATTGAATTTATCATTGTCATCAAATACACGACCGGCATTCTTCCATGCATCAGCCGAATCATCGCCTGATTTTTTATAGAACATGTAAATGAATGTATCACTTGCATCTTTTGGATCACCAGCTAGCCCGAAAACAATTTGGTATCCATTGTAATCCGCTACTGTACCGTCCGGGTTTTGGAGCGGCCATGTATCCCAGACATCCATTTTGATTTCATTACCATTTTCATCGATCTTTGTAGCCGACTCGATATTTTTGATGGAAGAAGCATCAAAGCTAGGAACAGTATACCGTTCGTCCCCGTGCTGCCCGATCATTTCCTTCATGTCCTGACGTGTGATTTGTGAGGTACCATACGTTTCTTTGTACGGCTTCACATTTCCACCCTCATTGTTCGCCGAAGCCACTGTCAAACTGCTTCCCAGTACCAACGCTGCACTCAGTGAAACGACACTTGCTTTTAACGCCCGTTTCCGAAATTTCATCCCGTATTCCTCCTATGTATGATTGCTAATCCCGTGTAAGACAAGCCTTGGCAAACCTGACTTACGAGCTCAGTATAGGACAGTAAAACAAAAACCGGGATGGCTTATCTTGATCTTATTTTTGTCTAAATTTGATATCCATACAAAAAGTCCCTCCTGATTAGGGACTTCTACACTAGTGAGAGGAAACATTTTGGCGCCATGCATGATCCAGGTCCTGCAGTGCATCCCACTTCGACATCTCTTCATTCACGTATTGTTTCAGGATTCGGCCAAAGGCATCCTTCATAAACGGCGAATAGGAGGACCAATTAAAGTTCCGTCGCTCCTGCTGATCATATTGTCTCCACGCATCTCCGCTCAAGCTGGTTTCAGGCGGCTGAACAGTGCGGAATGCAGAAATGAAGCGAAGGTGTTCTGTTTGATATGCATGCCCTTCTTCAGATTCTGCCATCCATTTCAGGAATCGCTTCGCCTCCCTTTTCTCAGCTGCCCCGGATTGCTTATTGACGACCCAATAACTAGGCACACCAGTCACCAGCTGCGCATCCCCTCCGTCATCAAGTGGTATCGGAAACATTCCTGCATCCAGATCCGGCGCTTGTTTTGCCAATAGCGGCTCAACCCAATTCCCCTGAACAATCATAGCTGCCTCTCCTTTTTGGAAAGCTTCCATCTCAGCGTAATAATCTGCCGTTGCCGCATGCGGTTCTCCGTAAGCAAGTGTCAGATCCAGAAAACGCAGCATATTATGAAAGCTATCATTATCCGTAAAGCTTGCCTTACCTTCTGCCAGTTCCGACATAAACGCTTCGGGATCAGATTGCTCTGCGAAAGCTAAACTTGTTAAATGATGCCCAAGCTTCCATTCCTCGTAATAGCCATTGGCAAAAGGTGTCACACCTGCCTTTTTGAGCTGAGACGCCGCTCTCTCAAGCTCTGTATACGTATCAGGAAGCTCGTTGATACCCGCTTTCTCAAATAACACCTTATTATAAATAATGCCGAATCCTTCAATATTCATCGGCATGCCATACACCTTTCCACCCTCAGTAATGGGATCGAGTGTACCATCCCTAGCATCCGATACCCACGATTCCCCGCTCAAGTCCTCCAAGTAGCGCATCCACTCTTTCGTAGCAGTATAGCCGACATTGGTGAAGATATCCGGACCTTCCCCTACTGCCATTTGTGTTTTCAAATCAGAGAAATCATCCGAAATACCACCCACCGTTTCTACCTGGATATGAACATGGGGATGCGTCTTTTCATACATGCTAACCATGTCCTCGAACTCGGAAGCAACCTCCACTTTTGGATTACGAATTGTAAGGCTGACTGTTTCTTCTGCTTGCTTCTTCTCTTTTTCTGGTGGCATATTGCTGGCGGAAAGCAGCAGTAAAAGGATCGCAAAAAGTCCGTATAACAGTTTCTTTTTCATAATAATTATCTTTCCTCCCCCTGCTCATTATGCTCAGTTCTATAAGCAGTCGGGGTTAATCCTGTTTCCTTTTTGAATAGCTTCGAGAAATAGACTTCATCTTGATAGCCAAGCAGCCTGGCTATGTCATACATCGTTTTGTCGGTTATCTCCAGCCATTGCTTCGCCTGCTTCATACGGCAATCTGTCACATACCGGGATAATGTCATCCCGGTCTCTTGCTTGAATTTACGTGAAATATGCTCCTTTGACAGGAAGAAGAGCTTTGATAATCGCTCCAGGCTTACATCCTCCATGTAGTAGCTCTGTACATAAGCAACGATGTCTTGGCCGCGCTGTTCACTTTCCAGTTCTTCAAGTCTCCTAATGGTGCGATAACGATGCTCCGCCAGCTCTACTGTAAGCTGCTCGAATACAGAAGAAATCTCTTCCAGAGAACGCAGCGTCTTTTGTACAAGCCGTACGGGTATATCCAAATGCTGACGCAGCCAATTCTCTATCTGCAGCCACTGATCAGCTGCAGACATAACAACATACAAGTTATCCTCTTGCTGGAAACGGAATACATCACCAATTGCATATCGATGCAGTTCACTCGTCAGATCTTCCATTACTTGGTCCGGCTGATGCATATGATAAAAAGACAGCAACGTAAGATCGATTTTCTCTTCCTGCGGCAAAACATTTTGTAAGATGGAGAAATCCTTCAGCTCTCCCATACACAATGCCGAAACCTGCTGTTCCAAAATCAGCCTCCTCGCATCCCCGAGAACCTCTGCTTCGTTCTCCAGATACTGCTTATCAGCGATAATGGCTTGCGTCACGTTCTCCAGCACCTTAGTAAAAGCATCCGGATCGATTGGCTTCAGCAAATAATCAAAGCTGTTGAATTGAATAGCTTTTCGCATGAACTGGTAGTCATCATAACCAGTTACAAGAATGCACTTACCTCGGTAGTCAGCAGCATGCAACTGCTCCATCAGTTCAATGCCGTTCATACGCGGCATCTTGATATCAGTGAAAATGATCTCCGGCTGCTCCGATTCAATAAGCTCAAGCGCCTCTTCCCCGTCACTTGCTTCCAAAAGAACAGTTATTCCATTCTGCTCCCACTCACCAAGCGCACGCAGCACCTCACGCCCATTTCTTTCATCATCCACGAGTAACGCCTTCATGCTACTGACCTCCCTGCTCCTGTGCCGGAATACAAATCGTGACCTCAAACCCTTTTCCGTTCATATTATCAATTTGAAACGCTGCCTTATCGCCATGATGCAGCTGGATACGCTCCGCGATATTTTGCAGCCCTGTTCCGCCAGCAGCTCCCTTGCGCAGCAGACGAATCTCATCGGCGCTCACTGTTGCACCGTAGCTAGCTGCGCTGAATATCAGCAATCCGTCTCTTTCCGTTCCCTTTAGGATAAAGCTGCTTTTGTCTCGCATAGTTTCATAGCTATGCTTGAAGTAATTTTCTACAAGCGGCTGCAGCAGCATGCTTGGTATTCTGTATTCCTGCATATTCTTCTCTACTTGAATAGCAATCGGTAAATCTGCTCCAAAACGTTCTTTTTGCAATGTGATATAGGAGTCAATATAACCAAGCTCCTCCCGCACCGGTACGAGCTGATCGGCCTGCAATGCATATCGCATCATTTTGGATAAGGATACGAGCAACTTGTACACCTCCCGGTCATCAGACCGCAGCGCAACAGCTCCGATGGATTGCAATGCATTGAAGAGGAAATGCGGATTCACTTGTGATTTGAGCATTCTAAGCTGACTCTCTCTTGCCTCTAACTCAAGCCTATATTCACGTGCGATATGGGAATCGATTCGATTCAGCATCTCCTGCATATGCGCAGACAGGTGGCCAATTTCATCCTTACGGTCTGTTTTAAGCTGGACGTTCATCTGACCGCCTTCTATGGATCGTACCTTCTCACTTAATGTAATAATCGGTTTTGTAAACACACGGGAAACGACCAGAACCAGTATGGTCCCCAATAGGACAACGCCGATGCCTAATACGACATTCGTCCAGGCCGTCTCCCTCGCATCACGAAACAGCTCATCCTTTGATGTAACCTTGATCAGCTGCCAGTCAGCTAAAGGCTTGCCCAGCTCCTCCCGAAGGACGATATTTTCTCCCTCCGCAGCTAATTGAGACTCGTCCATATTTGTGCCGATCTGTTGAGAATCTTTGCTGTAGACGATCTCTTCCTTTCCATTCACAAGCAACACCTGTGTCCCTGCTTCTCTTGTGATAGCCTCAAGCAGCCGCGAGAAAGATGATACTTCTATATCAGTCGTCAGGAATCCTAGAAATTCTCCGCTAAGTACGTCTGTTATCCTATGCTGGATCGGCAGCACGATTGTATTGTCCGATTCCGGAACGATCGCTACTTTGTCTTCGTTCACGAGCACATGAGGAGTTTCCAGCATGTATGCTTCCTTCGACTCGTTCATCTCCCTGAAAGGTGAGTGCTCCAGATAATCCGGAGCAGGCTTTGGAGCACCGACATTTGATTGGTAAACCGTCAAAGACTGCTGATCTTGTTGAAAATAAAACCGCAGCTGCCGGATATCCGGTCGTGTCGCCGCATATGTCTCCACACTATTTTCAAAAGCTCGCACATGCTCTGTCGTTTCTGCCAGCATGCCATTCTCCAGTACCTGCTGGACCTCTGGCATATTGAACAAGCTGTAAGGCAGCCGGACCATCTCCTCTGCGTACTGTTCCAAATCTGCCCCGCTCTCATTTAATTCCTCTCGGCTCCTAGCCAAATCCCGCTCCTCGATACTCGATTTGCTATTCTCATAAATAAAAATCACAAAGAGAAAATAAGGCAGAATGATGAATAAGAGCAGCATGATGAATAACCGAGTCCTAATGCTCATGAATGCCTTCCTTCCATACCGTCCGTTGAAATAGTCAAACTTACCCTATAACATGCCCAATCAGCCGTCAATCCAACTTAAGTTACAATCAAAGATCCCGATAAACAGCGAAACATCGTTTTCACTCCCGCATATATGCTTCCACAGCCTGGACATCCCGAAATGGAAACCTTATCAAACATTTAATGTTAAAACACTGGATAAAAGGGAACAGTGAACATGGAGCATTTTTTCAGCTAAAAAACGAATTAAAGGAGTGGCAGATATGAACGACAAGCAATTTGATATCATTAAAAACGGCAAAGGCTTCATCGCAGCATTGGATCAAAGCGGCGGCAGCACACCGAAAGCATTGGCAGAGTACGGCGTATCCGAAGATGCTTATTCAAACGAAGACGAGATGTTCAAGCTCGTCCACGACATGCGCACACGTATCATCACTTCCCCTGCATTCAACAAAGACAAGATTCTAGGAGCTATCCTATTCGAACAGACGATGGATCGGGAAATCGAAGGCAAGTACACAGCTGATTACCTTTGGGAAGAAAAAGGGATTGTTCCATTCCTGAAAGTCGATAAAGGTTTGGCAGAGGAAAAAGACGGCGTTCAGCTGATGAAACCGATCGATAACCTGAACGAAACACTCGGCCGCGCATCCGAACGACATATTTTCGGAACAAAAATGCGTTCGGTCATCAAAGAGCCTAACGTCAGCGGCATCAAAGCGGTCGTCGACCAGCAATTTGAAATCGGAAAAAGCATCATCGCAGCTGGGCTCGTCCCGATAATTGAACCAGAAGTGAATATCCATAGTGAAGATAAAGAAAAGTGCGAAGAGATTCTTCGCGATGAAATCTTCCGCCATCTGAATGATCTATCGGAAGAAGAAAACGTCATGCTCAAGCTCTCCATCCCGACGAAAGCGAACCTATACAAAGAGCTGACCGAGCACCCGCGCGTCGTCCGCGTTGTTGTTCTATCCGGCGGTTATTCCCGTGACGAAGCAAATGAAAAACTGAAGGAAAATGAAGACTTGATAGCCAGCTTCTCCCGCGCATTGGCAGCAGATTTAAACGCAAATCAGTCTGAGGAAGATTTCAATGGAGCATTGAAGGATGCCGTGGATACGATTTATGATGCGTCTGTAAATAAGAAATGATGAAAAGCCGGAGAGCTGACGCTTTCCGGCTTGCTTTACTTTACCCAAACTAAACTATCATACTTGCCCATTACAAGCATTTATATTAACGATTGCACGAGAGCTATCGCCCAATGAAGACACAAGAAAATCAGGAATAAGCTTAACCCTCCTATAAATAAAATTAGTAAGCCCATCTGGTAAGAATTAGGGTTTTTATCAGCAAAATCCTTCTTGATTAGAGATCTAATTAATTTGAATAAAAACCAAATCAATACACAACTAACCGCTAGTACTAACAGAATGTACACAATATCTGTAATTAAATAAATTGCATCCAAAATAGCAGAATTCCAATTATAATAGGAAAACAGGTCATACCCGAATAGATCCAGTATTACTAAAACTGCTATAAGCGGCACCATTATGTATGCAGTTCTGCGTTCTTTTCTTCTGCGCTCTTCCTTATATCTTCGTATACTCTCTTTCTGTTCCTTAGATGGGCCTGGCCTATTTTTCTTTCTTTTTTTGTTTCTTGCCATTATAAACCCTCCATTAATAGGCATTATATATGCAAAAAAATACCATATTACAATATAAATATATCAGGAACAAAAACCGAGATAGAATACGTCCTTTTTCACATTCCAAATACAGTTTTGAGAGCTTTTATTTAAAATACAAATCTTCTAATCTTTCTTGATCTAGGTTATTTGATAAATCGATAAAAAAGTTTTGTTGCCACTTTTGCGTTTGTGCAGCTGTGTTATTTAAATCTCTTTCCCAAGAAGGGTATACTCGTATTGCCATTTTCCCTTTGATAGTTTCATTACTCAAAATTCCTTTTTCTAATAGTTTAGATTTCGGGAATATAAACTGACCCCTCAAATCGTTATCTATTATCGAAATTATAACTTTATCGGGACTTTCCGAAAAACTATAAGGTTGATTCTTATTATTTTCATCTTTTTCCCAAAACACTACAAAGTAGCCTCTTTTTTTAGGTGTTGCTTTGGCTAAACGGCTTCGATATGTTTTGTTCTCAATTTCAATCAACAAGCCTTCGTAGTCTTTATTATGATCTTCTGTAATCACTTTAGTAATTGTAGATTGATTAAAATTGGAAACGATATCTTCTATTAGCATCTTTGATTTTAGCAATTTAATTTCACCTCATTATATGTATACTTTTCAAGATAATTTATACAGACTCTAAACCTGGTGTAAATCAATGCTCCATAGTTCACCTGCCTGCAAAAAAGCCAGAGACGATATAGAATCTCTGGCTTTTTTTCTAATTTAATCCTTCGACATAATGCCGAGGAATCGCAATATATTCATAAACAAGTTGATAAAGTCCAAATACAGATTCAATGCCATTAGCGGAATCATCTCTTCTGTAACATGGTCTCTCGCCATTTGATTAAAATCATACAAGATGTAAAGAGAAAAGACGACAGAACCAATGCCTGAGAAAGCCAATAACGTGGTATCACTATACGGAACAAAAATTCCGATCAAACCTGTAACGATCAACGCAATCAAGGCTACAAATAAGAATCCGCCAAGGAAAGAGAAATCTCTTTTCGATTTAACTCCTACCAGCGCCATTACTCCGAAGATAACAAACGTCGTCGTGAAGGCATACAGGACGATGTTGGCTCCGCCAATGGAAGCATAATAAGCTACTGCCGGATACGTCGTGATACCCGAAATTACAGCAAAGATATAAATGAACGTATAGCTGACAGCCTTCTTCCTTCTAAGCCAGAAGGCAGCAATCAGCATACCTAATTCCACTACGATTAACGGCAGAATAAGCACAGGCGGCACAAAATGACCAGCATAGATTCCGATAGTCGCTAATAATAGCGTCATGAGGAATGTCTGCAGTACCTTCTGCATGATTGTTTTTTGATTTGATAGTGCGTATTCCAAGTTCATCTCTCCAGTTTCTAAAGATATTGTTAAGTTATATACGCAACACTTTAGCAAATGTTTCATTTTCTTCACAATTTTTGTAGAATCATGCGCTAGAGAAATGCATTTAAACTGACTTGGCCCTCTTAAAGAAATAGCAATTGTCTTGGAGCCTACAATTTTAGAACAAATGAAAACCCTGATTAAGAAAATCTCTAATCAAGGTTAATTGGATAGTTAAATTAATTAGGCGCTCTCGGCCCGAACTTTCTCAAGCCAATTTTTGGCAACTGACCCTGCAGTATTGTTAGGATCATTTGTATGGATAAGGTCATATTTATAATTTGCAACAATCTTATTGGCCTGTACATCGTAAATAATCTTAATTTCCGTTGGCATTTCGCGATCGTATTTCTTACATAATTTAATCATTTCTTTAATATCATCGTTTATGATTCTAACAACCGCTTTTTGTCGCTCAACTGACGTATCATATAAGAATTTTTCTTCTCCATCACTTAGCACATCATTTAGTTTGTGTCTTTCTAGAATATGCCCGTTGATATCATAAAAAAAGTCGTTAGAAATAAATCCTTCCTCGTGTGAGCAATATATATATATTTTATTCGCTCTTTCAGAAACATACTCTAAACATATAGAAACCATATCTGCTTGCAAATCACTAAAGAAATCCTCAAATACTTTACTCAATTCGCTCACCCCTAATTTAGTATACTTATTTCCTCGTACTTGCCGTCTACCTCATACTGTACGATAAATTCCGATGGCCGTGTATTCTTTCCATCGTATTTAATCTCAACATCTACTTTCACGGGTTTAGGAGGAATTTCTTTTAAAGCAGCTGCCCACTCATCCTCAAGCTTTTTATACTGCTTTAAGTTAACATCAGATAACTGCGACACCAAATTATCAATCTTAGGTGAACCCCCGAACCTATCACCAGCTAAATGACCTGCATGATCCTGTCCCTTTACTTTACCTAGTGTATTCTTACTGTGAGGTAATCTCTCTTCTCTTGTTGTTAATTGTAATTTTTCCGCCTCGAATTTTGTAATCCTTCCTGAAGCATCTGTTTCATAAAAATAATCGTACTCGCCCGTTTGATATCTAATATTTGGCTTCAGCCTGTTTCTTCTTCCGTTCGTAAACTGTTGCCCTTTTTCTACAACTGTTTTTACATCACTTGCACCGGAATCCCCTGCACCTGTGAGCCTAGAAGGCCCAAGTCGGTTCGCTACTTTTGCTGCACCCTTCTCAAGCTTATTAAAATTACCAGGAGATGCAAGTATTAAACCATTATCTGTTACAGCGCCAACTTGAGGAAACATATTTAATACCCTAGTAATACCCGCATCTCCCATTCGCGCAACTCTAACAGCTTCTTCTCCTAGCTTATTTTTTAGAATGTTTGTAGTATTAGTAACTGTGTGAGTAGCGCTCCTTAATCTTGCCGCAGTCTGCTGACCTGCTGTCTCTACTAATCTCACTACCTTTGACGTTTGATTAGTAATGTTGTCGGCGAGAGAGGAACTAAGTTTTGTCTTATTTAACAAGCTCCCTATATCTACCACCTTGCTTGTCGTACGCGCTGTTCCAGCAAAGCTCGTCACAGCCTTTCCAACAGGCAGAACATCAAGCGGTGCAAGCAAACCCCTCGTCCATCGTTCCGATGTATCCAGCTCCCGGCCTGAAGCCCAGTCCTGACCAGAAATAGCACTTCCCATTTCAACTGTCGCATAAGCCGCTCCTAGTACAGCACCAGCTGGCGGACACACAACAGTTACGCCGACGATGACGACGAGGGCTGCTATATTCACCCAAAATTCTTTTGTAAACTGCCCGTCCTCAATGGACTCATATTCAAAGGCTCGCGTGTTGACGGCAGCAGTGCGATAATCTTCGTAACTGATGTCTTCATCCGGGTTCTGTACTTTCCATTCCTCAAAAGAAGCCTTGATTTGATCGGCATAATAGTTGTCTCCGCTCAGTATATCATCGATGGTGATTTCTGTTTTCTCTGTTTCGTATTCTTGATAGGTACCATAATAAGAGATAGGTATTGTCTCCGTTGCACCAATATGGTTCGAGGTCGTGTAGTTGGAGATGGAAGAATCTCGCACTTTCTGGACAAAGGCATCAATATCTTCATAGAAGGGCTGATCGATTGTATCTTCTACTATATCGCCGACACTTCCACTGTAATCCTCCAGGACTTTAAAGTCCTCGAACAATCGCTGGTATTTATCTTTATCGCTTGTATAAGAGAACGAGACAACTCCGTCGGAATCATACTTCGCTACCTTTTCGCTTGCTTCGTCCAAGTTGTCTGTGATGTCTTTCATCGTATCGATCATGCCTTTGCCCCAGACACCCAGACCGATCAAGTTACGAAGACTATCTTTCGTCTTATCCCATTGGCTGCTTCGGTATTTTACATCCACGTTTTACACCTCCAATGCATCGATGATTTTCAAGGCGATGGCTTCATCTGTCTCGATCATCGTGTTCAGCGTTTCAATCACCAAGGAGGAGATGCGTGCATAGTGATCTTGCAATTCCATGAATTTATCATTCGCTTCAGGATAAGCTTCAATTGCTTCCATCGCTTTTCCTTCTTGATAAAATTTCGTGTTTTTTATAGTCTCGATTGCAGGCACGGCATTCGACTGCAGATCTTCCATAATAGCCATGAGCTGCTTATACATATCCGTGATTTCTATCGGATCAATCGTGATTTTCCCACTAGCCGCCATCTATCTTACCCCCTCTTTCTGTCGATATGGGAAGTCCAATGCATCAAATAATACCTTCATAAACCAATATTGACTTGCATGATAGTACTGCTTCTCTGTCGTATCAATCATAATCAGCTTGTCATGTTCCGAGAGGACAAGCCATTGCTGATAATGGTCCGGGTTGCTTGCGACCTGCGGCTTCACCCGGGGATGGAAAAGTTCTATATTTGCGATATTATTCGTTACACCAAGCTCGTTGATCGCTGCCCTTTCCTCAGCCGGCAGCTCTCGCCGCAGGAAATGTTTTTCTTCTTCGGCAGGCTCACGATTCAGAAGCGGTACTTTCTCGCTAAGCAATTTCAGAACAAGCGGCTTGGCCATCACATAGAGTTTGTACTCCTTCTCCGCTGTCTCTACAAGAATGATTACTTCTTCCGCTTGCTTCTCCCGAAACGCGAACATAAGGTTATTGATCCGCACATATTTTTGGCTGAAGAAGTATTCGTACAACGTTTTAATAATCACAGCACCCGATTTCGTCAGCTTGCCTTCCTCTGTGAAAATGCCTTTCTGAATCAAGCGTTTATGCGCCCGACTCCAAGGTTCTTCTCCCTGCAGCTGATAGATCTTTTTGTCCGGCAGGCCAAATAAAGCCTCCGCATCAAACGCCGCAGCGAGTAAATAGAGCTCGGTCACATGAAAGGTATCCCTATCTGGCTGCGTCATAGGCTCTTCACTTCCTTCACCAAATTATGGTTTTGGAAATCAGATTGGTAGTTCTCTATATTATCCAGCGCTTTCTTCTGCAAAGAGGCGGCATCCTTAAGATCAGCATGATACTGAAGCAGCAGCTCCAAGTAAGCAAGGAAGCTGTCACGTGACTTTCCTTCCCAGTTGGATCCTTGCACGAGCGAAAGCAGGGCTTCTCCTTGTGCATACGTATTATCCAATGATTCCTTCAGCTTTGCTGCCGATGATATCGCTGTTTCCAATTCAGCTTGATCGATCATCACATCCTTTGCCATAGCTTAGTCCTCCTCCGCTTCTTCCATTGCTTTACGCTTATAATGAAGATATCGTTCATATGCCCGATCACTCGCCGTAACGAGCTTACTGCGATATTCCTTCTCGTTATCCAAGTAATCCGTCAGCTTTTTATCAAGCCGCTCCTGCGCTGGTATGAAGTTATTACTCGGAATAGCATCCTCTGCCATACACGGTACACTCCCTTTATAGGAAGAAAAATAAGACTCCGCTTCGCTTACCAGCTTGTCATGTTCTGCTTTCGCTTCTTCCAGCTTGTTGTAAAGCTTAAGGTAGTCGTCTCTTTTTGCTTCCGTAGCTGTCTTAAACCATAAAAACGCCATCTTTTCAGCCCTTTCTGCCTCTTGATTCGAATTCTGAGGTTTCAGCCAATCAGTAAAATACATTTATATCCACTTATCTTCATTCATTCTATTATGAATCGCACCTGTATCAACGACCTACTCTCAAAATGCGTCAAAGCTACTAACAAGAAACATGCAAATTCAAGTCTTTTGTTATACAGAAATTGAAGTAATACAGGAAAAAAGATACAAACATCCAATTAAACAACAAAAGCCAGTGAATATGTACTTCAAAGGTACTCACTGGCATAAGTTATCTACGTTTAAACATCACAAGCAGATTCATATCCTATTATTTTACTTTTATTAATTGGAACCAATTTTTCGAACCATAAATAATACAGACAAAAAAGAGCACAACAGCCACTGCAGCTATTATTGGTGCAATCATGACACCTATAATCAAGCAGACCATGGCAGCTATAAAAAGAAGCAATGCAGTCATATTGATTCTTACCTCCACATTAGCCTCATCTACTACCTCCAGTTCCTTACTGCCAAAGAACCACTGCTTGGCCTTCAGCTTTACAGCCTCATCGCCAAGGCTGATAGTCGTATCCTCATCATTGCCGAGTTTTGCAGTATGCTGCCCATCTACATATAAAGCAACCCTAGCTAATCCACCCATCATACCTGTATTACGTTTCACATGAATCGCCATGCAGTGATCACTCCTATCCTATTGTAAAAGCATCAATAGCTTTAGCCACTGTCTGTTCGAATTTCTCGAGGGAATCCACAGCATCTTGGCTTGCCTCTACATGCTGCACTGCCATGTCCTGATATTCTTTTATAAGACTATTCAGCGATACATTGATATCATTGATTTTCGCCTGGACATCAAGCATCTCCCGGCCGCTGCCTCTATCTAGTTTTCCAGATTCGAAATTAGTCAGGGAATTTTGGAGATTCGTCAATTTCTGCTGAACATGATCTGCTTTTAATCTGATTTCACTCATGACTGCAGCTCCTTCTTCCGATCTGCACGAAGTCGTTCTAATGAATTTTGTTTTGTCGCCATCTGCATCTGACATGAATCGATTTCCGCAATAAGCATGCCCTTCGCCTGCTCTAACGCTTCCAGAACTCGCTGCACCTCATTTTGAGCCACATCTTTAAAGCTAGCCGACAGCTCTCCATTACGGAAAGCATCAAATTTATCTGCAAGCTCTCCCTTCCACGTCTGCGCTGTCAAATCGATATCCTGCCAATATTTCCTGCTTTCTTCATAATCCCCTTGCAGACCTGAGATTTCCGAAATCGCACGTTCAAGGCGCTGCACTTCTTCTTGCTTTTGGAGCACTTGCCCACGCAACCCATTGATTGAACTATTCATACTGCGGATTTGACTATCTATGGAAGCTAAAGACATTCCAATCATCCTCCTTGCTTTGCATCACACCGCACAAAACTTCATCACTACTACAGTAAAGGATTCCCAGAAAAAAATCTGTAAGACTTCTGCCTTGTTTTTCCAAAATACGACCGAATTGTACTGGTAAAAAGGTTGTGGATTTAGGAGACAGCCCATTTAGCTTCGACGCAACTTGAATCTATCGGCGAGGGTATCTATTACAAACTTTTAAAAATTTCATCCATGTTCCTCCTCAATAACTGAAGTACAGCTGTCATAAAGTCAGGACATATGTATAGTATCTGGAATTTCAGTTATGCATCATTTCCCCGTCCAGAACCATTTAAATCAAAATTATGTAATTATTTGGCATATAAATCCAACAAAACGGGTACTCAGATAGCGTAAAAAGCACTGATAAGAGCAAATATAACTATTTCCCTAGACACGATGTGAAAATACCCAAGGAAAAAGGTACTTAATACTCTACAAATTGGAAATTGAATTCGTTAGGGTGAAAATAACAGTTTTTATGGAAAGGAGCCCTTCCATGAGCGGAGAAATTAAAATTAACCAAGCCGAGGCTCAAAAAGGCATCCAAGAAATGAGTGATGCCCTGCAAGCATTGCAAAAACAGCTCGGCGAAACAATGGACGGCATTAAAAATATGCGCATGAGTGATATTTACAACGAAATTAAACAAGAATACGAAAACCTTATCGGTCAGTTCATCACGCTGTTTCAAGATAACATAGCTGTAACAGAGACAGCCGTACAGGAACTAGTCGAACTGGATCGAGAACTTGGCGATAACATTGCTTTAAAATAAACAACTGAGGAGGAAGTACGTTGAAAGAGTTCGCGGTCAAGGAAATTCACAAAGGCACAGAAACGTCCAAGATAGATCTAGACGCGCTTTCTGAACAACTATCAAACCTGCAGCAAAAAGTGAGGAATCTTTATAGCTTAGAAGAAGCTCTAAAAGGAGAAACAGGCAAGGCTATCCGATCTTTTTACAACGAAATCCATACCCCATTCATCACCTTCCTGCTTCAATCCATGGAAAATTACAAAGACAGACTGGATAAGATGAAGAGCGACGTCCAATCCTTCGAACCCAACCACCAGGGTTATATAAGTGAAGGTTTTCTAAACGACGAGCTGCACCCTGGACTTGATCAAGCTAAATCCAAGGTTGCCAGTGTCTCCGAGAACATCAATTCCGTATTATCCGGTGTGGCGGATATTACATATATAACAAAAATCAGTTATTCCGATTTTGAAACAAGTATTGAAGGCGGCAAACGTCAGATAGATGATGTCATTAAGGATCTTAGCGAACTCGACAGCAAACACGCATCAAAGCTGCAGGAAACACAAAGTGATCTGGATAAAATGAAAAAGTATCTGTCCGAATTGACCACCGGATTAAGTAGCGGCACTATATCGATCAGTGAATTCGATATGGCCTCCCTGCAGGATATGAATGCTTATATTAATGTCATTCAGCAAAGTTATGGAAATGGAAATATTGAGATCACGGAGGATAATATTGAGTATCTTCCTATGGCTGCGATTGCTGCTGCAACGAAAAATGCGGAAAAAGGGATGGATGAAGGTCCTCTCACTATCGTACAGAACGCCTACAAGAGCCTCGAGAAAGGTGAAATAACTAGAAAAGAATATAATGATATTCTCTCTACTGCTAGTAATAAAAATGGTTCTGATACAGATAAGACCGATACATTTATTGAATACACCAATAAAAATTGGGATAAGATTGGCCTTGATGTTACCAAGGATGGTGTAGCCAATGGAATTGAACAACTTGGTATATATATAGAAAAATCCGCTCATTCCGATGGTATGAAATTAGTTAGAGATATTTCATCAGGAACAGTGGGAATAACAACTAGAACTGCTAGAGGCAGAGCTAGTCGAATTAACAATAAGTTTGATCTAGGCAGTAAGCTAGCTAGTGGCGGCAAGTTTCTCGGAAAGTATGGACTCCCTGGGGCAACTGCTGTGTATGGTACGTATGAAGATATGAGCAAGAAAGACAAGACTTTTGGTGAGGCAGTTGCTCACAATGGAGCTTCATTTGGTCTGGGAACGGTTACAATGCTTGGAACCGCAGCCCTCGTTTCCAATCCTGGCGGATGGGCTGTATTAGGATCTATAGTCGTAGGTACAGGAGTTTCACATTTATTTAATTATGCTTACGATAACAATATTTGGGGACTTCAAGATGGTTTAGATACTATTGGCGGAAAAATAGATGATGCCTGGAATTCAACTGTAGATTCCGTACAGGAAATAGGAGAAGGTATAAAAGACGGCATAGAATCTTTAAGTAATCCTATGACTTATGTGAGGTGGATGTATTAATGCATGGAGAGATCAGAAGATTAAAGGGAAATTTAAGGTATAGAATATTAAATATCAATGAAGATTATTACTTAATAGACACTGGGGCATCTCCATGGAAAGCTATATCTCCTTTCCTTTTTCTATTATTTAGTAACCCAGGTTATAAGATTGATAAAGAAACCGCCTTACAGCTCTTAACTAATGAAAAAGTTCAAACAAGAAAATTTGCTCAGTACAGCTTGATCCCAGGAGGAATTGCAATTACGTTTTCCGGATTTCTAACATCAATAACAGATCGGATGCACATCAGTAGCACCATTCCAATTAATATTATTATCACTATTATATCATCAGTATTGATCCTTTTAACTTTTGGGTTTATCTTAAAAAAATTAAAACAAAACGTCGAGAATACTATTGACTATAATGAGCTACCAAAGCAAGAGATTAAGATATACATGCCCAAGATATCACATATTACAAAGATTTCATTTTTTAGTCTTTTTTTCATAACTGTTTCGGTCTGTGCTCTGATTATATTTATTCAAAATAATTATCTCTTTGCACTTTTAATTGGATTAGTTATGTTATTATTATTTCTTTTCTTAGGTGGATTAGGACTAGATCATGGTAAATACAAAATAAAATTTAAATAGGAGGAATGGTTATGCTCCCTATTGGATCAATCGTCTATCTTAATGAAGGAACAAGTAAATTAATGATCCTCAACCGCGGCCCCATTATAGAGCTTAACGGGGAACAAAAAATGTTCGATTATTCAGCTTGTGTTTATCCTCAAGGATTGGTTGCTGATAGTGTCCTTTACTTTAATGAAGAAAACATTGATGAAGTAATTTTTGAAGGATTTAAAGATAGTGACGAGGATCGCTTCCATTCCTTATATAAGCAATGGCTTGAGGAAAACGAGATTCAAAAAGGCGTTGTTAGCAGTCCATTGAAATAAAACAACAGACAAAGCATCAAGATTCTTGGTGCTTTATTCTGTTACATCTATTTTCTAATTAGTACTACAATAAAGATCTAAGGTGTTGGTATTATGAGCAGATAATTCATAGTAACAATGTTCTTTATAGGACGGCTATAGACAGTGGTAATTACAAAATAAACATATAGTAGAAGGATCATTTGCCAATTAAGCAATGAACACTTAACGAAAGTGGAATCACCCTATAAAGAAGTTGCAAGGTTTAAGACAATTTCATAAAAGAATGACTCTTCAAACACAAGGAGATCATGATATGAATTCCGAAGTTATTGTCATCTTAAAAAACTTTAGATATAACCTTATAAGGATAGATGAGGATTACTATATCTTGGATAGGGATAAGCCCTACGCACTGGTTTATTTCCTACCTTTCATATACTGGATGCTTCCTAAACGAGCAACAAAAATTAGTGCGCAATCAGCTCAACAACTGCAAACTGTAAGCCTCAATAATACAGATACGGGAGGCTCTAGTTTTGTTTATGCAAGTATTTCCATGACGATTGCCAACTTTTTAGCACCACTTGCTTATATGTTTGAAATTGATGTATCACCAGTATTAGCAGGTTTCATTGTATTTCTGTTGCTATCATCCGCTTTGTATTTCCGCTTTACGGTTAGTAAAATCAGTAAACGCTCCTTGATGAGACAGTTAAGATTACAAGATCATCATGACTACTGCTCAATGTGGATTATACCAAGATCATTAAAGATAATTGCGATGATGCTCTTCATGTGTCCTGTTTTATTATTCATGATTTCTGGTACAATTTATGGCTTTATAAGAGATGGAAGTTTATTCATACTGTTTCTTTCTACCTTTTTCTTTATCCTTTTGCTCTTCATGAATATAGTAACTGTCTTACCCGGTAAGAGTACAATGAGATTCTGGCTTAGAAAAAAGAAAAATACTGAATCCACAATTTTAGATAACGGCAGCAGCAGCCTGTAATATTCTTACTCAAAACATGTTTCTGACTATTTCTAGTCAAATAGAAAAGCCTCCCTTCGCAAACAGCAAAGGGAGACCTTTTCCTTATCTATCAAACGTAACTTTCTCAGAAACTTCACCAAGAGTCAATTTCGTTTCCCTCGGCTTCGTCTCCGCAATAACCTCACCATTCCGTACAGAATAAAGCACTGCAGCTTGCTTCCGAATCGCTTCGTATTCATTCTCTGCTTCCAGAACGATCAGATTAGCTGGCTTTCCTTCTTCAATGCCGTACTTGTCTTCGATATGCAGTGTTCTTGCGCTGTTTGCTGTGATCATGTCGATGCTATTAACAATTTGGTCGTAGCCCATCAGCTGTGTGACGTGGATGCCCATGTGCAGGACTTGCAGCATGTTGCCTGTTCCTAGCGGGTACCATGGGTCAAAGATATCGTCATGCCCAAAGCTGACGTTGATACCTGCTTCTTGGAGCTCTTTCACTCTTGTGATTCCTCTTCGTTTCGGATATGTGTCAAAGCGTCCTTGAAGATGGATGTTGACTAATGGATTGGCTACCATGTTGATATTGGATAGTTTCAGCAGCCGGAATAGCTTTGAAGTGTAGGCATCGTTATAGGAGCCCATAGCTGTTGTATGGCTGGCTGTCACTCGTTCGCCCATGCCATAGCGATGCGCTTCTGCGGCTACTACCTCGACAAAACGAGATTGTTCATCGTCGATTTCATCACAATGGATATCAACGAGACGATCGTATTTTTCCGCTAATTTAAATGCTGTCTGCAAGGACTCCACGCCGTACTCTCTCGTAAACTCGTAATGCGGGATGCCGCCGACAACATCTGCTCCCATGCGGAGTGATTCTTCCAGCAGTTCCTCACCATTTGGATACGATAAAATTCCTTCCTGGGGGAAAGCAACAAGCTGTAAATCAACATAAGATGCCATCTCTTCTTTTACTTCAAGCAATGCCTTTAAAGCTGTTAATTCTGGATCTGTCACATCGACATGCGTACGCACATGCTGGATACCTTGTGCAATCTGCCATTTCAACGCTTGCTTCGCCCGTGTTTTTACATCCTCCAGTGTGAGCAGCTCTTTCCGTTCCGCCCAGCGCTGAATCCCTTCAAACAACGTCCCGCTTTCATTCCAGTTTGGCTCTCCTGCTGTCAGCGTCGTATCCAGGTGGATATGCGGTTCAATAAATGGCGGCAGTACTAGGTTCCCCTGCACATCCATGATTTGCTCGTCTCGGCTTGCTTCGATCGATGGAGCGATTCTTTCAATCTTTCCTTCTGTGATTTGTATTTGCCAGAGGCCTTCTTTATTTCTTAGTTTCGCATTAGTAATAATCATGATTCTGTCACCTTTTCCACATTAAGATTTAGTTTCGCTTCAGCTGCTTTTGCTGTAATGACTGAAAGAACCACATATACTGCTGCCGCACCAATCAATCCGTTCAATGGCGGGATACCAGGCAGAAACTTCGCTGCACCAGCTCCGATCGCCCAGGCGATCATTGCATTCCAGTTCACTGCTTTGAATGTCATCGTTTCAAACGCTGGGTACTTCCCGCGGCGTACGATGAAGTAGTCTGCAATCAATATGGCGCCGATTGGCGGTAATACAGCGCCTAGCGTTGTTAGGAAACCGACAAAGTTGTTGTACAGCCACATCGCCAGAATCGTCCCGACAATACCGTTGAAGATAACCACTTTACTCTTTTTGATTTTCGTAATGTTGGAGATTCCTAATCCGGATGCATAAATCGCACTATCATTCGTCGTCCAGATATTCAGCCCTAGAACGATAATTGCTGGGAAGATAAGTCCTTGCAGGAACATTACTTCGGAAATATCCGATTGACCTGTTATAATCGCGCCGATCGCTCCGAAAAAGAACATAAGTGAGTTACCGACAAAGAAAGCGAAGACTGTTGTTATGACAGCATTTTTCGGTTTGTCAGCGAATCTCGTAAAGTCAGGTGTCAATGTTCCGCCGCTGATAAAGGACCCAACACAAATCGTCAGTGCTGCTGCAATGCTTATTTTCTCTGTTGGCTGATACTGCATAAGTTCACCAAATCCGCCAATAGTATCGACTGCCTCAAGGGCTGAAAACCCTCCAAGCGCAATGATCGACGGTACTGCGATAAAGCTTAGGATTGTCAGAGCTTTCATTCCGAAGAAAGCTGTTGCAGTCATTCCCAACCCCAGAATGATGATCAAAATATACGTATCTATTCCAGTTACTCTGTGAACCGGCACTGCGAACATAGCCGCGCCGACTCCGAACCAGCCCACTTGCGTTGCACTTAGCAGAAAAGAAGATAAGTAGGATCCTTTTTCACCAAAAGCATAACGCGTCAATAAATGCGTAGATAGTCCAGTCTTGGCTGAGATATGGGCAAGCGCCCCTGTATAGAGTCCCAGGATCAAGTTACCTGCTAGAACGATCCAAATAAATTCTGTCATGGACAAGCCTAATCCAAGCGTTCCGCCAGATACCATACTCGCTGAGAAAAATGTAAACCCAAGCATTACCATCATCATCTTCCAAAAACCGCTCCGATATGACCCCGGGACTGGCTGCAATGAAAAATCATGATCAATCTTTTTTTGTTCCATTATTATTCCTCCTGTTTTAGTTAGACTAAAACTGGTACCGAGGAAAAAAGAAAGAGGCTTCCTGCCATCACTGACAGGAAGCCTCTTTAAACATGAGGATATAAGGGTATAGCTATCCCATTACTCCGCATAGTTTCCGAATGTCCTTGTCAGCCTCACGGGACTGAATTAAAGGTACCAGTATCAAATTAAAGATATTATTACAATAATTTCGAGATAAGTCAACAACTTCTCGAAACACTCGTTTAGTAAAGCAGATTTTATATTAAGGAGATTTAATACAAAACGGCATCCCTTTAAGGATGCCGTTCCTATCTTACATCTGCTGCCATACCTAGAAGTCTTTCTTCACTGCCTTACCAATAACAAGATAAGCAATGATGAACCCGATGATACCAAGCACTACCGGCACAGCAGTGAAAGAGAACAAATTCGTGCCATCGCTATTAATCGAAGAAGATAAAATAACAATAATCAAAATTGAAGATGTGATCGTAGCAGGTACGGAATATTTCCTCATTCCGAAAAACAATGGAATAAGCGACATTCCCGCCACTGAAATCCCAGTGACCAACAGATGCCCCGTGTTTTCCCATAGTAGATTGATCGGGAATGAAAACCACAAGATGCCGTATATGTTATTCAGCAGACCGAAAATAATCGATAGCAGAAATACCGATACTAGAAACAATACAAATGTTAATAAGCTTATGACAATCACTTTAGCCATGAGCAATTGCTTCCGACTAACAGGTGTCGTGAACAGGACTGTTATCGTTTTACTCTTAAACTCCTCAATAACCATGTTCGATAGCAGAACCGAGGCATAAATGACAAATGCAGCTACCGCCATAACCTCAATAAACATCATAATTTCATCTGCGCTGGCAATAGAATCAGCGGTTATTTCCGTATCAACTCCAAGCAATAGAAGGATACCAAGTATTCCAGCGTTTATTAAAAGGAATGTCACACCTACCGTTAGGAAGTTCATTCTCTTCATTTCTAACCTCATCAGATTAAGCATGTTTTTTGCTCCCTTCCATACGCTGCATGAAATAGCCTTCCAGTGATAGATTTTTATTGTTGATCTTTCCAATTTCGACGCCATTGCGAACCATCGCCAGTATAATATCATTCTGAGAGATAGCAGGATCGTAGACGTTGATCAGATCCTCTTCTTCTTTCACTTGGAAGTTTTTCGCTTGAAGCTCATGCTCCAATACAAAAGCTGCTTTTGGATAGTCGGATACCGAAAGCTCGATATGCTCTGTGTGATTGCCTCGTATTTCTGCCATGGATGTTTCTTCAATCAACATGCCTTCACGGATAATCCCGATTGTATCGGCAATTTGCTCGATTTCTCCAAGAATGTGACTGGAGATCAAAAGTGTGATACCGTACTGCCTGCTGAGCTTGTAAAACAAGTCCCGCAGCTCCTGCATGCCGATCGGATCCAAGCCATTTACCGGCTCGTCTAAAATCAATAGCTCGGGCTTTGTCACGATGGCTCTCGCAATTCCCAATCTCTGTTTCATTCCAAGCGAAAATTCTCTGACCGGAATGTCTTCCACATTCTTCAAATTCACTAATGCCAACGCCTCCGAGATAGCATCTTTCTTGTAGTAGCCCATGTATTCACAATAGATTTCCAGATTCTTTCTGGCAGATAGCTTATCGTAAAAGATTGGATATTCGATGATACAGCCTATCCGTTTGAGTACTTCATGAGAATTGGCTTGCAGCCTCGTTCCGAGCACCTCTATGTCTCCGCCTGTTGGCTTGATGAGGCTGGTCATCATTTTCATAATGGTTGTTTTCCCTGCTCCATTCGGACCGAGAAATCCATAAATTTCGCCGCGCTTCACATTCATACTGACATTGGAAACAACGTCCTTCCCGCGGTACCCCTTTGTCAGCTGATGCGTTCTGATAGCATATGTCATACGCTAACCCCTTTTCGTTGATTTCCTTCACTTTATCAAAGGAAACTGTCATTCCACTTACGGAATCCTTACGACTTTCTTAAGTTTGCTGTAATCGCTTATTTTGGGCTTCGGGAATGTAAGTGTAAAGGTAGTTTTCGTATTTGGTATACTGGTGAAATGGATTTTCCCCTGCATTTGCTCCGTCAAGCGCTTGGCGATCATCAGCCCAAGACCGCTGCCCTGCGCTGTGGAGGTTCTCGCATCATCCCCTGTGTAAAGCCGCTCGAAGATCCGATCTTTATCAGTTTCCTGAATTCCTTTTCCTTTATCCCACACCTCTATATAGACGTTCTCCTCGTCCTGACGCAAGGTCATCCCAACGGTTTTTCCATCCTTCCCGTAGCGAATGCTATTGGACAATAGATTTTCCAAAATACGTGTAAGCGCAGCCGGATCTGCTTCTATATGTATCGACTCCTCTGGCAAATCAATATGTACAGCAAATCCCTTACTTGTTAACGTATCGTAATAGCCAAGTATCGCTTTGCGGCAAATCTCGTTCAGCTGAATCCGTTCCATTTCCAGCTGCCAATCCTCTGATTCGAGCTTCGCCAGGTCAAAGAAGGTATTGATCAATCCCGCAACCTCCATAACCTTTACTTGAACCTTGCCCAGAAGCACTTCTCTCTCTTGCGCACTAAACTGCTTGTCATGCTGAATCGTCTCTATATATCCAGAAATAACGGTGAGCGGTGTTTTCAAATCATGCGAAACATTCGAAAGCATCCGATTGGTGGATATCCGGAGGCGCGCCAGATCTGCCATGGATTCCTGGTGAAAATCCAGCAAATTATTAATCTCGTTCAGCAAATCGCGCAATCGCTGATCTTCCGTCACGAGCAATAACCGCTCAGCAGAATCCGTTGCAGTAATAGCTTTGAGTTTCACGGTCATATACTGCAATTGCCTGCTCATTTTCTTCTTTGTCCGGAAGTGCAGAAACAGCAAAATACCTATGCACACTACCAAAAAGGCAACAACATAAATCATGTGTTTATCTCCATCTTGTAACCAATGCCCCATATCGTTTTTATATACTTAGGAGCAGACGCATCATCCTCAACCTTCTCCCGCAATCTGCGGATATGGACATTAATGACATTATCATCCCCGTAATAGGCTTCCTTCCACACACTTTCAAACAGCTGTCCTTTTGTGAACACTTGATTTGGACTTGTTGCAAGCAAGCGTAAAATCTGGAATTCCTTTGCTGTCAGATTAACAGGCTCCCCTTTTTTGCTGACAGAGAAGTTATTCAAATCAATACGCAAATCATGCACACTCACGACTTGCTCCTTCTCTTCGTATGGCTGACTATACTGCTTCGACCGCCGCAGTGCCGCCTTCACCCTCGCGGTTAACTCAATGAGCGAAAATGGCTTTGCTATGTAATCATCTGCACCAAACCCAAGCCCCAGCGCCTTATCCACATCACTATCCTTCGCAGACATGATGAGTATCGGCAGCATGCTCTCACGCCTGATCAGCTGCACAATATCCAGCCCGTTATAAGCAGGCAGCATCAAATCAAGAATAATCAGATCTACACTTTCCTGAGCAAACAGATCCAATGCTTCCTGACCATCAAATGCCGTGAAAACCGTATATCCTTCCCTCTTCAAATGAGATGCGACCATCTCATTAATTTGTGTATCATCTTCCACTAGCAGTATGGATTCATTCATTTTTTCACTTCTTTCTCCCGAAATATTACATCTATAAAACCAGTATACGGGAAAAATAGAGGTGATTTTGTTTTATTTCTGATCTTTGACATGGTCCACAAATAAAAAAACAGCCTCCTATATACAGGAGGCTGTTCCTTTAAAATTTAAATTTCGCCAATGCTGCTTGTAAATCCATCGCCATCCCCGAAAGAGCTTCCGACGAAGCAGAAATCTCTTCCATAGCGGCAGATTGCTGCTGTGATGCAGCTGCATTCGTTTCATTGGATTCGGCATTTTCACGTGCCGTCATCTTGACTTTGTCCATTACTCCTACAATGCTATTACTTCCGGCTGAGACTCCTTTAATTGTTTGAGAGACTTCCTGGACGTTGTTTGTCACTTGATCAATTGCTTGTTTGATGGACTGGAATGATTCATTAACGTTTTCTGTTTTTCGGATGCCTTCTTCCACATTTTCTGCACCGTACTGCATGGCTGAAACAGCTTTATCTGTTTCAGTTTGGATATCCGAAATGAGAGAAGCAATCAGCTGTGTAGAATTAGCCGATTGCTCAGCTAGTTTTCTTACTTCATCCGCAACAACAGCAAAGCCTTTGCCTTGCTCACCAGCTCTAGCGGCTTCAATTGCCGCATTCAGCGCCAGTAGATTCGTTTGATTTGAAATATCACTGATCAGATGTCTCAGCGATTGTTTTCATAACATCTGACAGGTTCTCTCGCATCTCACTTAGATTCATTGTCAGCTGTCCAATTTCATCGTTTGAAGAATCCTCAACAACGTCAGAAAAATCACCTTTACCTGCATTATGCATGGCCTGAGAGATGCGACCCAGTCTTTTCTTAATACCTCGGGTGAAGAACAATACCACCACGATGGCTAAAATCACAACGATGACCAAGACTGCAATAAATATTTTTGTGAAGTCAGCAATACTTGATGCAACCATGCTATCCGAAGCCCCGACATACCATATGCCAACAACTTCTCCCCGGTCATTTTTTATTGGTGAATAAGCTGTCTGGTAACTGTTCCCGACTACCTCAGCTTCCCCATAATAGTTTTCTTCCTTCTCAATAACAGCTTGTTTAACTGCATCTGAAACCTGTGTTCCGACAGCGCGTTCTCCATCGGTCATTACATTCGTAGCAATACGAGTATCCTGTTGAAAGATCGTTACAGTATCCCCTGTCAATTCCCCTATCTCGTCTACCAAATCATAGTTATCGTTCATTTTGGTTTCACCTTTGTACAAGGCACCATCCCTGATTTCCCAGGAACCAGGATGAACCGCATTGATATACTCTTCGGCCAGCCGCAGATCTGATTTTGCTTTTTCTAATGCAATACCTTTCATTCCGTGTGTCATATTATTCATGACCACATAAGAGATAATTCCAGCGAATAGTAGAACAACTGTTAGCACAAGTAAATTTATTTTTGTGCCAAGCTTAAGACGATTGATGACTCTCATTCGTCACCCTCCTGATGTTTTCTAACCACTACTATCGTGAAATTAGCTGCAAATGTGGTTATGACGCACTTTCCCGTTTACAGTGGCTTATCATATATCGGCTATATTTTTCAGAATTAAAATTGTAAATTGTGGGATTGGTAGAAAATAGATTTATTTTCCATACCCCCCCTTATAAATGCGCTTACGCATCCTATAACCCATCAAATTTTTAGGTGATTATATGTTATTGAATTCTCGCTGACAACTTGCTATATTAAATTAATAAATAAGCAATCAATGATGTGACCAAGTAAATAAGGATTGTGAACCAGAAAATATAGCCTTGGCTGAGAGCTATATCACCCCTTCTTATTGAAACCTGCCACGGAGATGTTAGATAAAAACTAACCGAGTCGTTTCGTTACAAACGTAAAGGACTTAATACCTTATATTAAGTTGAACTAAGGTGGTACCACGTCTGTTAAGCATAGAGACGTCCTTTCTGGACTCTCTATGCTTTTTATATTTAAAGGAGGAAAAACAATGTCCCAAAAGACAAACGATTTTACAAAATGGTATATTGATACGATTCAAAAAGCTGATTTAATTGATTACACGCCAGTACGCGGCAGTATCGCATTCAAGCCGGATGGCTATGAAATCTGGGAGCATATTAAAGAAGAAATGGATAAGCGATTTAAGGAGACTGGTCACCGTAATGCCTATTTCCCTATGCTAATTCCTGAATCTTTCTTCCAAAAGGAAAAGGATCATATTGAAGGCTTCTCTCCGGAGCTTCCTTGGGTGACTGAAGCTGCTGGTGAACAGTTAGAAGAGCGTCTGGCATTGCGTCCGACATCGGAAACGATGATTGGCCATTTGTACTCTAACTGGATTAAGAGCTATCGTGATCTTCCTGTACTAATCAATCAGTGGGCGAATGTATTCCGCTGGGAGAAGAAAACTCTTCCATTCATTCGCACATCTGAATTCCTATGGCAGGAAGGTCATACGGCTCACGTGGATGAAAAAGATGCACGTAAAGAAACGATGCAAATGCTCAGCATCTACAAACAAGTCGTGGAAGAATTGCTCGCAATTCCTGTTTACGATGGACAAAAAACACCATCTGAGCGCTTCGCTGGTGCAGTAGACACCTTCTCCATCGAAGCAATGATGAAAGATGGTAAAGCCGTACAAGCTGGTACCTCTCACTACTTAGGAACAAAATTTGCGGAAGCATTTGATATCAAATATCTGAACAAAGAGAACAAGCACACGCACGTGCATACAACATCATGGGGTACATCCACACGTCTAATTGGTTCCGTCATCATGGTTCATGGCGACGAGCAAGGACTTGTTTTGCCACCGAGAATCGCACCGACGCAAGTTGTGTTGATTCCAGTCGGTCCATGGAAGAAGAACCCTGCAATTATGGAGAAGTTAGACGAAATATTTGCAGCTCTTAAAGCACAGGGCATCCGCGTTCGCCTTGATGATTCAGACCAATCTCCTGGTTTCAAATTCAATGAATGGGAGCTAAAAGGTGTCCCTGTACGAATTGAACTAGGACCACGTGATTTGGAGAATAATCAAGCTCTGATGAAAGCTCGCGATGCAGATGAAAAAGCAGCCGTAGCTTTAGAATCTGTAGTCGGGAACATCCAAAAAGAACTTGAAACGATGCAAACTCGACTATTCGAGAAAGCAAAAGCATTCCGCGCAGAGCACTCCCATACGCATATCGATACTATGGAACAACTGAAGCAGCATCTGGCAGAGTCCGAACAAAACGGCCAAATTCCTGGCTGGGTTCTAGCAGGCTGGTGCGGAGACGATGCTTGCGAGGAAGGCGTAAAAGAAGAAACGAAATTCACTACACGGAATATTCCGTTTGACCCGCCAGCAACTAAAAACACTTGCCTGCATTGCGGCAAGGAAGCAAAACATACAGTTTGGTTTGCTCGGGCATATTGATTTCTAAATTAAAAATGGATTGATCCAAGTGATCAATCCATTTTTTATACTTCACCATTCATAATGGATGCGGGACTAGTATCGTTTCTCCATCAAAAGACTTACCTTCCCTTCACGCACTTTCATTTCATACGGCGTATAGCCCATCTTTCCCCAAAAACAAACAGCTGATTTATTCCTTTTATATACCGCAAGCCGACACTTGTTCGTTTGCCGGCGCAACATACTTTCAAAATAATCATAAGCTTGCTTTGAGATATTCGAGCCCTGGAACTTCTTATGAATGACAAATGACTCTATCCAAGGTGTATTATCTAAAGGATTTTTCATCGTAAAATCGACGATCCCAATATACTTATGGTCATTTTTGATGAGCATACGTCTCATTTTATAGGATTGCGCCTTAGCAAATGTCGTTTCTATATCTGCTAAAGTAATTGATTTTCTATTTCTGGTTACTAGATTGTATTCCGGATTTGAATTCATTATTGCAAGTTCTATAAACATCTTATTCATGTCGTTTTTCTCTAGACTAAGCATAATAGTGATTAGTAGAACCTCTCTTTTGTTTGTTAGCTTATTTTTATATAAGCTACAACATCAACGTGTTTTTTACGTGTCCTTTACAAAGTGTTCATTGCAAAAGTGCATCCCAAGGACTCATTACCCAAAAACCTCTTCAAGGATTATAATCAAGTTTTGATGAAAGCTTGCGATGCAATGAAAAAGCAGCCGTAGCTTTAGATTCTAGTCGAGAACATTCAGAAAGAACTTGAAACGATGCAAACGACTATTCGAGAAAGCAAAAGCATTCCGCGCAGAGCACCCCCATACGCACATCGATGCAATGCATCAGTTAAAACAGCATCTGGCTGAGTCCGAACAAAGCGCCCAAATTCCTGGCTGGGTTCTAGCAGGCTGGTGCGGAGATGATGCTTGTGAGGAAGGCGTAAAAGAAGAAACGAAATTCACGACACGGAACATTCTGTGCGACCCGCCCAAAACTAAAAACACTTGCCTGCATTGCGGCAAGGAAGCAAAACATATAGTTTGGTTTGCTCGTGCATATTGATTTCAGCAAAAAAGGAATGATCTAATTTAGATCATTCCTTTTTTCTCTTAAGTGCCGAGCGTCATTTTCCGTAATTTAAGCTGACTAACTAAGGAAGTAATTAATGTATCCAATGGATTAATAATAGGACTAGAAGTCTTATTCTCAACTTCCTTAGCTGCATCCACCATAGATAATTGGGCAACGGAGATGACCTTACCTTCCTTAATGATAGTGCTGATAAACTCGAAAATCTCTCTATCATATTCCTGTTTCAAACCCTGCATTATCAACTTAAAAGTATCGTTTAGGACGATTACATCAATATCTAATGTTTTTTGATGATGTTCAGCATAGCGACTGAGACGTTCCATCGTACCTTTCACAGTAGCGGGATTAGTAAAAAGGATCGTCTGAGGATGTTTCACATTACTAATGATTTCAAAATAGGGTTCATCAATTTTGAATATTGGTACTGATATTGATAGCTGTTCTTCCTGTAAGAGTGCAATATAGTTTGTACAAGTAATGAGAATACCATCTACATTACATTGGGCAATCCATTCCAATTGCTCTTTCACTTTAATTTGAGCGTCCATTGATTTGAAATTATTATCGAATGTGACTCGATGCATTAAAGCAGGATCAACAAAATGGATTAATTCAACGTCATATGCAGCAAGTGCATTTTCCATATAATCAATATTTGAATAATGCGCGTGTAAACATCCTAACTTCCTTTTCAAATCCATCCCACCCCTCATTTATTTGAATCATTCTACCAATAGCCTTATAGAAATGTCTATGAACATAATTTTGAAAACTATTACCCGCCCTTCCCTTTTCTTTAATCCACACTATTTAAATAAGACTTTCGCCTCGTTTTTCTTATATGCAGCCGTTTATTACCAGTAAATTCGATGTGTTTTTCTCATTTTCCCACACACCAAAATTTTCCTTTATTATAATTAAACTAGGACAATAGCTAACGGAAAAATCTGGTGGTGAACAACATTAAAAATCTAGATGTTCGAGACATTCAGCAGCAAGTTGACAGTACCAAGGATTTCATCAGCAAAACAAAAGAAAGCGTCGAACAAGTCAAGCAAGCTCTTAACGGCATTACAACCCTTCATGACGGATTCGCAGGAAACACCGCAGATTCCATCCGCTCTTTCTATGAAGAAGCACACAAGCCCTTCCTCGAATTCATGGAAAGCTTTTTGGTACAATATGAAGAAGCACTAAGCACCGTCAGTGATCAGGTCCTCTCCTTCGAACCGAACGAAAGCGGCTTTATCCGCCAGGAGTTTTTAGAAGGAGAACTGACCAGTAAAATGCAGAAAGCACAGGACAGCCTATCAGCTACAAACTGACGCAATCAATCAGCAGCTTAATAGTGTCAGTGATCTAGCATCCGTATCACATGTAAAAGATGATGTTTTCCTTGATTCCATCACCGATGCAAAAAAGAGAATTACAGAACTCTCCCGTAAGTTTCGTATCAAACATTCTAAAAGATTTGGAATTATAATCCTAATGCGGACATTCTAAAATCCATATCCTTCTGTATGGTATTTATTTCTCATTAATTATACAGGAAATAAAAAATACGTAGTGAATGCGATTAAACTATTCTTTCTGAAATGCACACTTGGAAGCTGCCTCCACCATATTACCAGCCCTTACTTTTGATGAACTTTAGGAATTCATCCAAAAACTCATTATGCCCAAGATCACCATTGAGTGAATAGATAACCCCATCTATTTAACTCTTGTTTGTTTTAAACTAATTCAATTATTTCTTTTTAATACCAGCTTGTATTAAAAAAACTCTCTTAGAATATTTTAATTCTAAGAGAGTTAATATCAATTTCTATATTAGCTAATTAAATCACCTAGTCCAATGAGTACTAACAGCCACTTTAGTATAACCATCTGCATTTGATGTCACTTTTGCACGCATTGTACCAGGCTTAACATTGGTGAATGTATGATGTAGTGGTTTAGTAGCAGTAACAGTGCTCTGGTATGTTGCGATCGTTTTAAATGTACCACTGACCCTTCTCTGGAGTTCTACTTTAATGTTTACTCTACAACCATTACATTTGCCGTAACCAGGACTTACCCTATTTCCTTGAACAACAGAAATATTAACATTTGATCCACTATCAGAGGTAAAAAGAGTGTGGTGTATATATGTACCTATCGCATCATGATACTGAGTGAATCCTGTGGTGGTAGAGGCTGCTGATGCAGAATTTGGTTTTACTAGTACGCCTCCACCTATTATTAACATGGCTAGCATCATAAAAATTACGAGTTTTTTAGACAATATAATTGCTCCCTCTTCCATTTATTTGGTACAGTTAAAATATACCATGAATTGTAATAATGATCAATTTATACCAATAGTTAAAGCGAGTCTGGGAACATATGTTTCAGACTCGCTTTAACTCCTTTGAATTAACGTTCTACAACGAATGATCCTGTAATATTTTGATGAGTCCAATCACCACTACTCTTATTTTCACGACTATTAACTCTGACTCGATAACTCCCGGCAGTCATCTGTTTCAGTGGAAATACTTTTGTGATAGAGTTTTTGAAGTACCCATTCTGAATTTGCTTCCAAACCCATTTTCTACCTTCATATTTTTCTAGTCTTGCTTGATAGTAAAGAGTCCTTGGCTCATAAAAGTTATTTCCCTTCATATATAAATCAACTGATGTTGCTGTTCTTGAATACTTCTATGCATCTACTCCTCCAGATATCCAAAAATTAGGTTTACCAAGTCGTACATCAAAAGATACTGCTACCATATGAATCTCTCCTTTATTATTTATTACAGCTTAATTTTATACTGAAACTAGAGCTAAGAACTCTGGGGAAAATCTATAAAAAGAGGGACATACACTCGGTAGATACTTTACTATTTGTACCTACTTATAGCGCATTTATAGTCTGTTCGGTTCGGAAAAAAGCTATAGTCATTTCTTATATTAGTAAATTAGTAAACGAAATGTTCATGTTTAGGCGGTTCTAATTAATCATTCCAGCCTTGCGTGGGTGACATCGAGATTAAATACAAAGAAAGGACTCTCTAGTTTTGCTAAAGGCCCTTTAATGCATTTTCATTTAATACTGTAAATTTCACCTTTCTTATATTGTTTTTAATTGTCAAAGCTCGATTTAAATTAGATTAAACTGTAACTATAAAGTAGAAAAATAGGTTTAGTATTAATCTACAACTTGGAAAAGAGGGATAAAATCTTGAAAGATGAACCTGGTATCACTATAACATTGAGGGAAATATATGATTCTGTTCAAATAGTTGGGGATACATTAGAGAGAATGGAAAATAAATTTACACTACTAGAGGAGAAGTCAATGCTGGCTCTTAAATCCGAGGAGAAGAGCCAGGAAGCGTTACAAATAGCACAACAGGCTTACACGCTTGCAAAGGAAACACATGCTTTATTTTTAAAAGAGAGAACCGATAAAGAAGAACAGCAAAAATGGTTTAAGCGAACTATCATAGCAGCGTTAATTCCTTATCTTGTCTCAGGATTACTAGCCATTTCTTACTTTAACAGTCCTTGAAGCATTACTTTATTAGAGTAATGCTTTTTCTTTTTTCACAACCTATTCCCAAAATTATGGATTAAAGGAATACTCTCTTAACATGAAAGGGTTACTCAGTTATATAAGAAAAGAACTAAAATTAAATTAGAAAGAAAAGGCAATTAATCAGTAAAAATGTAAGTATTGTCCCTAAATTTAGGGTATAATAAGAACATACGTTCGCTATAGATTTTGAAAGGGGAACACATCATGCAAACAATACTAGAAAGCTCCAAATCAGAACGAAAGAAACTTATTAAGAACATTGAAAAACATCTTCGCAACTACAGTAACTATAAGATTGCCTCTGCTAACCTTCATAAGCAACTGGAATTTATATCTGATAATAAGCAGTTAAAACAAATTCCAGCTGGGCATGTCACCTTGCATATACCCGACAATGAATCATTAGCTCTACTACAGTCAGAATTCTGTCAACTACAGATTGTCATTGAGACGATTGATCGGTCTCTAACCGAACTAACAGATATCGAACAGAAGTTCATCCAGACTCGCTATTTCAATAAATGGTCTATTGAGAAAAGTGCCATGCATATTGGATATAGCGACAAAGCCCTTTTTGTCATTCGTAATCAAGTTATGGATAAGTTACTACTTAGCCTTGGCAGTGTGGCTTTGATGTAAGGAGGTGAAATTTGTGGATAAGGGAACCATAATACGCACTATTGTTTTGGTAATTGCTTTACTGAACCAATTCCTCGTAATATTTAACAAATCCCCTCTACCATTCAGCAATGAAGAATTAGAACAACTACTATCATCAGTATTTACTTTAGTAGCATCACTCATTGCTTGGTATAAGAATAATTACGTCACCAATAAAGGTAAACAACAAAGAGAAGCCCTACAAGAAGTCAACCTTACAAAAACATAATAAAGAGCACTTACATTTTAGTAAGTGCTCTTTATTATGTTTTCTATTAGGAACGTACTTTAAATTGCATAAGCATGTTCCCTCTTATAATACAAATGTATCTTATCTACACTATTAAGTAAGACCCCTTATATATATGTATCTAAGCAAATTAATTCTGACTTTTAGTTCTTAACTGAAGTTCTATGAATTGTTGAGCATCTTCAGGCATACGGGTTTTTGGTAATATTGAAACTCTCTTATCATGATAGAGGAAATAATACCAATCGTTCTCTCCTATATTTGATATCTTTTCCCATTCAATTTCATCTTTGTTATGTATGTATTCGTAATTTTGGATCTTAATTTTTTCCTCAAAGATTTCTGCAACATAATGTCCTGTAAACTGCTGACTCGACACTTTCTTCAAATCTTTTTCAACAGTAAAATAAAGAAAAAGTTTCTTTAAACTAAGGATGTAAATTAATAAAAATACTAATTCAATGATAATAACAATTGTTTCTGGAACACTTTGAAAGAGAAACCAGTACAGTACTAATAAAAAAACAAGTCCTAGCCCCATTCTAGTTCGATATGTCTTTTTGAAATCGGTGGAATTTTGGTAATAGTGCTCTAAATAGTTTCTATAATCCCCCATATCCAAATCATATTCGAATTTCAAAAATAACTCCTCCAAATTGTTTGTTGTATAGTGCAAACATAACATCCCCCCCACTCAAGCAAAGTGGGGGGAGTTATATTATGCGTCAGTTTCATCTTCATCTAAGTTTATACCAAAGAAACTAGCAAGTGCTGAAAGGGCTGCGCCTGCTTCAGGAGCTGTTGATCCTCCGGTAGTAGGAATTGATTGCAAAAGTAACAATGCAACCACACCGGCACCAGTAATTGCAACAGCTGTATATGCTGGGTTATTGACTCTTGTATTAAATAATTCTCATCGATAAGCGGTGCTTCTACCCAATGAAGGATGTACTTAAAAGTAAATGCTTATAAAAATAAAGATATACGTAAACGTTTATGTTTACGTATATCTTTATTCTTTAGCGTAGCCTCTAATGATTCTCACGATATTGAATATCTATTATGTTAAGGATTCACTATTATAAAAGCTACTCGTTATGAGTAGCTTTTTGTACTTCAAACGGAAACCAGGTTTGATATTATATGTTAGTTAACTTTACTTTTTATTCTCTTTATTAGTTCTGCATTTTCTTCTTCTGATAAATTATTTCGGAATTTAGGAACCACTAGCGTAATATCTTTAGGAAAGTAGAGAAAAATGTATAATTCGTCCTCGTCAACTTTCTTAAATTCCTTCCATTCCAAACGGTTCTTATTGCCATCTTTAGTGACCTCTAAAACTTGCGGGTTAAATTCAATCTTATATGTACCTTTTAAGAATTCATTGAATCCCTTCTTATAGCCTTCATTTAAAGCATTTTTTTCATTCAATTTATGGAACATGTAGTTACCTGCTAGAATCCAGATCACTAAAAGGATTGGATAAGTAATTAGAGCAAACATAAGGCTTACTTCACCTGTGAACATCTGATAAATAGCATAGCAAATAAATATTAAACTTGAGATTATTAAAGGTAAGATTCTCTTTTTTTTGTATTGACTCGAGTTTTTCACGAAGTTTTTTTGTAAGTGGACGAAAGAGCTATCATCTAACTTAAATTCAGCTATCATATCTTACTCCTTTCAAATATCAATGTTATGGTATGGTACCACAGTATATAAAATTTAGAAATAGGTCCTTTATCTAATAAAATAGGTGTGATATGGTTTCCAGCATAAAATAGGAAATTAATTTCCTTACATCTAATCTCGTCAGGATGTGTAGCTATAACCTAAGAAATTAGATCTATATGTTTTCAATATAAGAAGAGAGCCAGTTATCTATAAACGATAACTGGCCCACTTCATAATAATTTATATTCTTTAAGTGTTGTCCTCATCATCTTCGTCTTTCATTCCTAAGAATACTAACAGACTGGACATGGCTGCTGCAGTTAATGGAGCAGCTGACCCACCTGATTGTACTGTAGCATACAATAACACACCAGCAGCTACAGACACAGTTGCTACTTTACCTGCTGCTACTAGATTTTCACGTAGAAGTGTCAAATCAATGTCTGGAGCAAGGTTTCTAAATGTTAATGTTACTGCTACTTGGAGAGCTGCATCCGTACCAGCGGAAGAAGGTAGGTCAAACTTTCTTCCAATGAATTTCATTGCTAATCCCTCTGCAGTTACATTAAACTCTACTTCCATTTCACCGTTGCCGATTCCTAGTGCTAAGTTACGCATAAACCCTTCTGCTGTGTCTAGACGAGTAGTACTTATTTTTCCTTGTAACTCTTCCGCAGCCTGTGCTATTGAAAGTCCAATTTGTCCATTTGTTACAGTGACGGCATTTTCACTCTCACCAATTTTTACAATACGGGAGGCAATTACGTCAACAGTAAAGGCGGGCGAATCAAGTACTCTATAGTTTCTATCAAAAACAAACTCTGTAGAAAACAATGATGGATCAGATGTTACATAAGGTAGTCTGCTACCTACTACAGCCCAAGCTTGTCTAAACGCACTTTCCTCTGAGTTGTGTGGAGTAGTAATAGAAGAAACCCCTGCATCTCTGCCTGATGTATCTACTTTATCAATAGGGAGGCTTTCATTTTGTCCTGAATAGATGGTATATTCATAAAACTGGCTGAATGACCAATTGGATGGCATAGGATATCCTAGATTCCCACTAAAACCAGTAGACATATTTGATACAAAGCTGTGCTCTGCATATCCTTGTTCTGATACTTGAATGCAGGAATTTCGTGGCCCGTAAATACCTATCTTATATGCTGGGACGTCGCTATATTGTAGCATCCTATTAAATGTTGAAGATATTTCTTGGAAATAAGGAACGATTTTCTGCTTAACTTCGAAATCATAGGCATCAAAATCTACAGCAAAGTAAATTGTGGTTCCCGACTTAAATCCTAATGCACGTGCAGCAGAAATAGCGTTATTTGCGTCTACTATACCTTGACCAGCTACAAAATAATCAGAGTAATAACCACCATCTTGATAAATAGGGAAGACTTTTAAACCTTTACTAAACATTAAATTCAATTCAGCTCGAGTCAAGGCCTTAGATCTAGTTCCACCTACTGTACCGGTTAGATAACGCCCCACCATCTTATATCCATTATTAATGATAGTTTGGATGTTAGATGAGTTAAGAATAGTTGCAGTATCGCAAACGGTTGCTTTTCTACCAGTGTGTCCTGCACTACTTAACAATTGCTTAATTGTTGGCATGTCTGCAATCCCAGTTTGCGGAAGTGCAAGATCCTTTTGAAATTCAATAACTTTACTGCGAACATCATTATCGAAATTACCATCTACGCCGTTAAACCCGATCGTATCATAGCCGTTTCCAAGAAGTGCTCCTTGCAATATTTTTACGTTATTTCCTGTATTTCCTACAGATAAAACAGGGCACCCATTCGTTGTTCCTGGACCAAAGTTCCCGTTAGCTACATTAGGACTCATTCCCATTTCTGCTTGCAAACCATAAATCAAAGCTTTGTTTGTGTTACGCTCATATACACCGTTTGTTGGAACATAAGTGAAATACATTCCCCCATAATTAGCGTTTAAAAATTGTTGTACAGAACGCATATCTGCTGTTCCTAGGGAAGACAATTCATAACCATCTGTATTTAACAATGCTTTCATGACTTGTCCAGTTACTATACCTGTTTGCTCTATTCCAATATCCCTTTGAAAACGTTTTACAGCATTCTCAGTATCTTCATAGAATAAACCGGAGAAGCCTCCTGGATTATAGCCTTTCGTCCAAAAACCACCTTGCAGAATATAAACCATATTGCTTGGGACAGATCCAACTGGATGTCTTGATATATCCGAGAAAGCAGCCATTGTTTGATTTCCAAAACTATCAGCCAAGTTTGTGATACCTAACTCAATTTGTAGAGCACGAATTAATCCGTAGTATGTTTTATTTCTAGTTTGACCATCCTCAGGTACTTTGTTGAATCCTGTTACTCCGGAGTACGTCTTGTTTAACCATATCTGGGTTTCTCTTAACATTTCATCTGCCATTTATATCGCTCCTTGTAGTATATATATCAGAGATTTTTTGCTTAATAGCAGGTCATCTCTGTATATACATTCTGTCACAAGAGCAAGATACGCAACTCTACACTTTATCCTCTGTTACTCCATGAAAAGTTTAGAAGCTTAAGTTATAACTCAAATTTTAGTACTCAATAAAAATTTCTTATATTCATCTCTTGCTCTTTCTACTTTCTTTCGGATTGTTGTCGTATAGGGCTCCACGTAAAATTTGTTGATAAGATTCCCGACCCGCGTTCTGCACCTCCATCCGGGTTTGATAAATTTGCAAAGGGTACATGGGATTTCTTCACCGAAGATTTTTTCACAGTCTTTGATTCAAATGCAACTAAAGGGGAACGATTGCTTGCACTAGGGATGCTTACACCTTGGGGTAAAGGTTTTAAGGTTCTCAAAAAGGGCGGCGAAGGTATTTCCGACTTTGCAAAGTACATTGATGACCTTGGGGAGAGTAAGTCTGCTGTTAAAAAAGGATCCAAAGAAGTAAAAGAAGGTACGGATAATAAAATAAAAAGTGCTAGTGGAGCTAAACAAGATGACTCGTTTATTGGTACATTAAAAGGAGAAAAAATACATCTAAAAGATGTAAAAGTAGAAGAGATTACTTATACCAAGAGACTGCCCGAAGAGACAGCTATGCTGAGAAGGAAATTTAATAGCTCAATAAGAAAGAACTACCTAAAAGAATTTTCAACAGATCCAGTAAGAGTAGAATACCTTAAAAAAGCAGGTCTAAATGAGAATGATATAGCTAGAATGAAGAACGGGCTTAACCCCAAAGGGTGGCAAGTACATCATAACCTTCCATTAGATGATGGAGGTACTAATGATTTTTCAAACCTTGTATTAATAAAAAATGATCCATATCACAAAGTAGTAACCAATGAGCAAAACTCTTTGACAAGAGACTTACTACCGTCACAAAGCAAGAAAATAAACTGGCCTATGTTTAAAAATGAAATTTATCCACCTGAACAATCTAAATAACAGAAAGGAAGATTTTATGACTAGATGGAAAGAATTACTGAATAAAATAGCAAGTATAGAAAAAGAATATGACAGTACACTCAGTAAACCTGCAACAAAGGGTGAAATCACGAAAATGATCAATAGTCTAAAAGAGAAATTTGATCAAGTGTTTATACCTGACAGTTATCTAGATTTTTTACAAAATGTAAATGGCTTAGACTTTAATGGTCTTGTAATTTATGGGGTAGATGAATCTTTTCTGGATAATCCAGTAACTGAAGATGTTCATGGCTTTATAGAAACAAACGAATTGTGGTATGAAAATGACTGGCAAAAGCAGTATATATTTTTTGGTGACTCTGATACCGCGTGGTACGCTTATGACACAAAAGAAACCAGATATGTAGAACTTGATAAGCCCTCCGGCACGCACATTCAATCATTCGAATCCTTCGATGCGATGTTAGATGATGCCTTAGAACTGGTACTCTGAGATACTACTCTTGCGTTATGCTGTAATGGTCATTCGTTAAATAAACTTAACTTATAGTTAGATAGAATTACCGATCCTTGGGTTGGTAATTCTATCTATGTTTGTTAGATATCAAACTAATTCAGCTAGATATCATTTCTCACTTTACTTACTATATAATTTTTTTATTCTTTATTTACTCTCACCCAATACAACCCAAACAACAAAACAAACCACAAAGGAGTCAACAACAACGCCGGCCGTGTCTCATCAGCAACCAGCATAATAACCAGAACTCCCGCAAACAAAGCTAGCACCGCATAGTTCACAAACGGCGTAAATGGTGCCTTAAATGTTGATTTCTTCTGCAATTCCGGACGTGTTTTCTTATATTTAATATGACAGATAAGGATGATGCTCCATACCCATATAAAACAGATAGCACTAATGCTTGTGACAATTCCAAAGGCTTGTTCTGGGATAAGTTTGCTTAAGAGCGCTCCTACAGATACGACAATGGCTGATAGCCATAAGGCATTCGCTGGGACGTGCTTTTTATTCAGTTTAGCAAGCTGGGATGGCCCCTGATCTTGCTTGCTTAGATTATATAAAGTTCTACTTGTTGAGAACATACCGCTATTACCGGCTGATGCTGCGGATGTTAAGACGACGAAATTGATGATGCCTGCAGCGATCGGGATACCAACTAAACTAAATGTCTTCACGAATGGACTTTCGGCTGCATTCAGTTCTGTCCATGGGTTAATCATTAACAGAACGAGCAGTGCGCCAACGTAGAAAAATAGAATTCGTAAAGGTATCTTGTTAATCGCTGATGGGATGTTCTTAGCAGGGTTGGCTGTTTCGGCTGCCGATACCCCGATTAGTTCCACTCCGACATATGCAAAGACTACCATCTGGAAGGCTAGTAAGAAGCCAGAAATTCCATTCGGAAATAGTCCGCCATGCTCCCACAGATTTGTAACTGAAACGGTTCCTGCATCAGTCTGGTATCCGATCACCAACAGTACAATACCGATACCAATCAATGCAAGGATCGTAACCACTTTGATCAAGGCAAACCAAAACTCCAATTCCCCGAATAGCTTTACCGTTAATAGATTAAGCCCTAATAAAACGACTACACAGATAAGTGCAGGTATCCATTGCGGGATATCGAACCAATAGTTCACGTACACTCCGACAGCAATCACATCCGCCATCGCTGTCATGATCCAGCAAAACCAATACGTCCACCCTGTCACAAACGATGCCCAAGGTCCGAGGTAGTCTTCGGCAATGTCTGTAATAGACTGATAGCCTGCTTTCGATAACAGCAGTTCCCCTAGCGCTCGCATCACGAAAAACAGCGCTATACCTACGATCAAATAAGCGAAGATTATAGAAGGTCCTGCCAGCTGAATCGCTTTCCCGGATCCTAAAAATAATCCGGTACCAATCGTACCGCCAATAGCGATAAGCTGTACATGTCTATTGGATAAGTCCCTCTTTAACTCTTGTTGTGCCAACTCTAGCTCCTCCTTCATTTCAACCCAATAAAAAAAGAGATTGGAGGCTCTCCAATCTCTTGATCACAAGAATAACAAATACTATTGGTCATACGCGCGCAGCACAACACAAATACATATCCGATACTCTTCTGTCCTTTTGCCTGAGATTGTGAACCCTTCGGCGCCGCGTAAATAGCGGTCTCTCCAGAAGCTGCTCCTGCTATAGTGTGATCCATAGCATTCATAGCTCTATTATTAAGTTATTTAGATTCTGTTGAATAGTCATTATTCTATTCCTTGTTAGATTTTTTGTCAAATCCTATTTTGTATCTCGATTTGTCATTTCCGCTGACAGCTGCATCTCAATAATTTGTGTGCTGTTCACCAAGATTCCGCTAAACCCCTAAGATACTTGTACCCTTCCATATTTTATCAAGGACATATAATACCCTGTATCCTAAAATAATGGAGGTGAAGATATGTCAGTTGGACAATATCGTTCATTATGCCAAAAATATACCGGTAAAGCAGTTGAAATCCGTTGCCATGACGGAAAAGTCCATAGAGGAATCATCCAGCGGGTTGACCGAGATCGTGTTTATTTACAGCCAATGGGTCGCTCCAGAAATTTAGGCGGCTTCGGTTATGGCGGCTATGGCTATGGTTATGGCGGTGGTTTTGGGCGCGGATTTGGCTTTGGTTTTGGAGTAGCTTTCGGAGCCATCGCAGGGATAGCCTTGCTTTCTCTATTCTGGATCTGACTATATAGCAGTATTCCATATAAATTTGATTACCGTACGACAGCATGAAAAAGCCTGGAATTGGTGCAGCCGGGCTTTATTCATGTCCATGTCTCCGGAGTTCTCACAGGTTATGTAAGCATAAGCTCCATAAACCCCTACATAACTCCGGCAATAATACTAGCTTCGACAGCCAGCAAGTCTTCACTGGCTAAGCTGTATCTTTTCATATAATTTTTGACTACATGATAACCAACACAATACCCTAGCATCTTTGGATACCTACGATGACCAAATAAAATAGCTTGATATTCATGATCCTGCGGCAAAAGCTCCTGCTTCGGAACAATATAATCAGACCACATTTTCTCGATTTTCTTATCAGGATAAAACGATGCCCACCTGGCAGTCAGTTCCTCTCCCAATCTTTCCGTAACAGCATTTTCTGCTATCCCCTCTAATACAATCGTATCCAGCAAAGTGTACATCTCTTCGCTCTTATCAAAGCGATTCAGCCGGCAAACATGGTTATACTCATGCGTGAATATTGCTTTTATCTCCTCTTCTGTATTTTCTGGTGATAAAAATAAAAAGAGCTTATCCTTGAATGCTAAACCGGATTTACCGCCCAATTGCTTTTGCAGCCATTTATTACGCTCATCTGAAGGGAAGATATAGATAGGTATATCCGGACCTTCCCACTCCTTTTGCAGAAATGCCTCGTCCTGCTGCACAACCTCCCACACCTCTTGATCCAGCTGTTTACGCTTTTTCTTTATCGGACGGTACATGCCATGCCGTATGAAGTAATCATATATTTCAGCTGCAGAAGCGTCAGCAAAAAGTTCAGTTAGCTTCTCGCAAAGTGCGAGTGGATCTTCATAATCATCAATCAGCCATTCATCCGTTCTGATTACGCTCATTTTCTATCCTCCTAACATCACCAATTTATTCAGTATGAAGACTATTGGCACAAAACTTTTCTCTATTCATAGCATATTGCAATGATGTCATATAAAGGCAGGGGTTACGTTTGAATTACACATATCTTGATTGTCTCGCATTATTTGGAGTGGGCGGCGCCCATCCCGGCGGATTGCAGTTAACAAAGAAAATCTTGGCTGAGGAGAAAATCAGTAGCGATACAATACTTCTGGACGTAGGATGCGGCACGGGGCAAACTGCTGCTTACCTAGCTCAGCAATTCGGCTCCAGTGTTAGTGCCTTAGACAACAACAGCATCATGGTGGAGAAAGCCCTGGAAAGGTTCTCAGGTTTGAATATACCGATTGTTGCCAAACACGGAGACACTGAAAATCTCCCCTACCCGGATAAGCATTTTGATATTGCCCTCTCAGAATCCGTCCTTTCCTTTACCAATGTTACCTCCGCTATTCGTGAGCTCAAGAGAGTGCTGAAATCGAACGGAAGATTACTCGCAATCGAAACTGTATTGGAGCAAACAATCCCAGAAGAAGAACGGTCTTCTATTGTGGATTTTTATCGCTTCCCACAATTATTAACGGAGGATGAATGGCTGACAGCCTTTAAAAAAGCTGGATTTCAGCAAGTTGATATAACGAAATACCAACCAACATTGGATCAAGTTGATGAACAGAACGCTGCTGATTTCTCCCTATCAGAATCTATCGATGATGCATTGTTAGAGATATTGGAAAAACACAAGGAAATCATGCAGCGAAATAAAGATAAGTTGGGGTTTCGCATATTCAGATGTAGTTGAAACAAAAAGAAGCTCAACGCTAAATGTTGAGCTTCCTTTTTCATATTATCAAATGCTTCATGAATCCAAGGATTTTATTTACCACCATTCAGCATGCCTTCTTGTGGTATTTCAAGCTTGAAATGCGTGCCATTCGATGAACTGTCGACTATACTTATATCCCCTAAGTGTTCAGTCATCATCTTCTTCACAAACGCTAGACCTAATCCCATTCCTTGCTCTTTATCTCCCAGCGAAATAAAGGGATCAAATACACTCAACCAGTTCTCAGGATGTATACCCACCCCAGTGTCGATAAAGTGTATGATGATATTCCTATCATCAATCTCTGTGCAGATTGTTATCTTCTTTTCTGTCCTGTTTTCTGGTATTGCTTCCACGCTATTTTTGATCAAATTTATAAATACTTGTTTTAAGTTTGCTCTATTCAGATAAACATTCAGTGGTGAATATATATTTATGAACTCCAACTCAACTTTGTTTTCTTGCAGCATTCCGTCTGTAAATTCAATAGATTCTTGGATTATTTTCGCAAGATCATCTGTTTTATAGATCAATGCTGACGACTTCATGTACGCACTATAATTATCTGTAAGCTGCTCTAAATGGTCAGATGCATTACCTATCATTTTCAGTTTACGTTTATCACTTTCATCTAGGGAACCATTTTTGTCCATTATGCTTGAGAAGCCTTTAATAATAGAGTTTGTGTTCCTCACTTCATGAATCAAACTGCCAGTCAAATGACCCGTGTAGTCTAGTTTTTTCTGTTTTTCCAATAATTCATGAGAATGAGCCTTCAAATCTACATTCAGCTTTACAAAAATGTGCATGCTTGCAACCGAAAATAGTATTACACCAATGCTGCTAGTAAGAACGCCGGTTAAAGGAAAAAAGTTCAGAATTCCTGGTATGACCAGCAGCAATGCATTGAATGAAAAACCCATAAGGAAGTTCTTGAAGTGTGAATTCCGAATTCTCTTTGACAATACAGGCATAACTATTAAGAAAATTACAATGATAGCCATGTGTATGAAGTACACCCAAAATAGCGACCCATAATCAGGAAAATAGTAAACACCAGTATACCTCTCTTGGGTAACAGTCAATCCTTTTATTCCTAAGTCCGTCCAATTTATCACATACACGATAGCACTCCATATAGTGAAGCCAATCAGTGCTTTTTTGGTGAAAAAAGCATACGAAACATTCGTCAGCCAATTCCTCTTTTTCACCATTGATGGCTGGTCTTTGATAATCCGGTAAGCTATATATAATACAATAGGGAGCCCGAATGTCGGCCCCGCACGAAACAGCTTGAATAGAAATAGAATCATATCTTCTGACAGAACATCCTTAAAATAAAGAACTCCGATATCCAGCTGCCAAATGGTTATCAGGATCATATATATGATCATTCCCGTCGACAGCTTTGTTTCATTGTAAACTTTGCCTATGCTCAACGCTAAAAACAATGGCAGTAAACCAATGGCACATATTAATATACCAATAATCATACCTGCTAACCCCTAACTGCTGAAATCCACATCATGGATTTGACTATGTTCTTTTGTACAAAGTAATGTGGATTCCATTACGCGAATTAGTAGCTATAAAACCATAATTTTAGCTGCCTATTCTCATATATCCCTTTATAACTTATGCTTGTACATTATATCAGATGTATTCCGAGAGTTTTTAGATATAAATATTCTAGACGGTAACCGTTTATCAAGACCTAAATTATAAAAATCCTTAAAAATAAAAGAAGAGCACATATTAGTCATGTATAATATGTGCTCTTCTTTTATTTAATTTTAGTACCCGTTGACTGAAGACTTGATTTGAATATAATTCTAATATATTTAGAGTACGACAACGATTCCTGTTTTTTTGGCCATTTTAAACCAGCTGGGCCTGTTTTACGAATCGTTATCAACTCTCCAAATTGGGACCTCACTCACTTCAACTGTCCATCAAGCCCTGCCAGTGAATCGTTTGATCGCTTCCTCGGTCACCGGCGAGAAGAGGTTAACGAGGTTGCCGTCTGGGTCACGGAACAGTATAGCACGGTTCCCCCACGGCATCGTGGTCGGTTCCTTTACCCAATCCTCGATAAACGGCTTTAATCGTTCGTATTCTGCATCGACATCGTGGACAAGGAACTCTATGATGACAGAGTGATTGTCGGTCGCCACTGCTGAACCTTCACCGAACAGTGGCACAGTCTGGGAGTGGCCGATCGCCAGGGTGCACAATGGCGCAATGAGTTCGGCAAAGACGGGCGCGGGACGCTCCGCTGATAAGCCCATGACTTTCTCATAGAACTTGACTAGACGATCCACGTCGTCTGTAATGATGCGTACAGAAGCAAAATTCACAAGATACCATCCTTCCGATAATAAATGTATACAACAATACCATATACACTTTATTTTGTTATAAACTTCAGTAAAAACCAAATCCATTCAAAAACTGAATTATTTTACTGACTCCGATTATAAAAAAACGCTACTGACAACATTATGTCAGTAGCGTTTTAACATTTTTCGGGCTTCCTCAAGAATCCGATTTCGAAGTGATTCAGGCTCTAATACAATCACATCGGCTCCCCAGCCAAGTACCCATCGCAGCAATTCGTCCAGTTGACGAACGCGTAAGACCACATGCAATCCATCTTGATGCTCTTCCATATTCTCTATGTAATGATTGTTTGATTCCTTCACCTTATCTGCGATGTCTTTGTTAAATCGGAGGCGAACTCGCAAATGCCGATCGTCCGGAGGGGTATACTCCATTAAGTTAAAATGCACTGGTCGTTCAAATCGTTCTTCCAGAGCAATAAATTCCGTCATTCGAGACAATCGAAAATGGCGAATGTCTTGGCGCAGTTCACAACGGGCCACGAGCATCCATGATCCTTGAACGAGAACTAATCCATAGGGGGAAACGGTACGAACACTATGACGATTCCCATCGAAATCTGCAAGTTTTTTTACATAATGGAAGCTGATCATTCGCTCGTCTAATATCGCCCGACGAATTTTTTCTAAATATTCTTTTTCTTTTGATGGCGTGACCTGTTTATCGGAAATGAGCAAACGTATAGCCTTGCGTACACGTGATGTTTCATTGCGGACGCTCTCCGGTAGAATGACCTCGATTTTGCCGCGGGCAGCTTGTGCTCTGACACGATAATCATTATCAAATCGTTGTTCAATAAACTCCGTTCCCATCAACAAGCTTACGGCTTCTTGTACCGTGAAACTGATCGGCGGCAGGAAATAGCCTTCCATCAGAGAATACCCTGTCCCAGGAGCACCTATGATCGGAACGCTTGCTTCACTTAGCGCCTGAATGTCACGGTAGATGGTCCGAACACTCGTTTCAAATCTAGTTGCCAAATCTTCGGCACGTACAACTTCTTTACGTTGTAACTCCAGCACGATGGCTAACAAACGGTCTGTTTTGTTCATTGGTTTCCCACCTTGATGTTTGATAAAGAATAATAGTACCACGCCTTAATAGAGAAGATGCTATAACGAACCTGGTGCTGGCATCTTTCAGGAATCTCTACAAAATAAGGGTAAGACTTCTGTTTTGTGTTAGACTTTCATGAATTTGCTTTAGGCGCTTTTTGCGGTCATATGTGGCCATATTATAACCCCTGCTTAGATTTTATTCTTTCGATTCGTCCGAATATTATATTGCCTTGTTTAGTCATATTATAAATATCCTGGAGTCTCTCTAAATTCTTCTGGTTTTTTTGTGCTATTTCTTCACGTAAGACAGATCATCATGTGTAGTATTGTGTATTTGATATCCTTTACTATAAAGGAACCAATGCAATGATAAAACCTTTGATCGAACGGAAACTGTTGCTGCAGGAAGTGCTGCCGGCAGATGAAAGGTTTATATATGTACAGAGTTTTGAAGGTCAAGACGCTGAGTTGTTAATAAAAACTCAAGCGCTTGAAGGAATCGTCTTGAAGAAGGCTGATTCTCTATATAAGCCAGGCACAAGATCACCCAATTGGTTAAAGGTGATAAATTATCAATTTGAAGAGGTTGGTTTTTCAGGACTTCGCAAAGTCAAATTCGGTGTCCTAATGTCTTTTAAAGATGGATAGTTACAACCATTCAGCATTCCTTCTTGCGGTATTTCAAGCTTGAAATGCGTGCCACATGGCGAACTTTCGACTATCGTTATATCTCCTAAGTGTTCAATCATCATTTTCTTCACAAAGGGAAGACCCAATCCCATTCCTCGCTTTTTATTTCCCAAGGAGATAAACGGATCAAATACACTAACCCAGTTCTCTTGGGGCATGCCCTTACCAGTGTCGATAAAGTGTATGATGATATTTTTATCATTAATGTCTGTTCTAATAGATATCTTCTTTTCCGTCCTGCCTTCCGACATTGCCTCTACGCTATTCTTTATGAGATTGATAAACACTTGTTTTAAGTTTGTCTTATTCAGATAAACATTCAGTGGCGAATAGTTATTGATGAATTCCAGCTCGACCTTATTTTCTTGAAGCATCCCTGCTGAAAAATCAATAGACTCTTGGATAATCTCCGCTAGATCCTCTGTTTTAAAGGCTAATGCAGAGTCCTTCATATATGCACTATAATTATCTGTCAGTTGATCTAGATGTTCGGATGATTTACCTATCATCTCCAATGTCCGCTTATCCCTCTCATTTAGATCATCACTTTTTTCCAGCATACTCGTAAAACTTTTAATAATGGAGTTTGTGTTTTTCACTTCATGAATCAAGCTGCCAGTCAGCTGACCTGTATAGTCTAGTTTTTTCTGTTTTACCATTAATTTGTATGAGTGGCTTTTCAAGTCTACATTGAACTTAACGAAGACATACAGGCTTCCCAATGAAAATATAATGACACCAATACTGCTTGCTAGAAGGCGAGTTATAAGAATGTTGTTTAGACAGCCTGATACAATTAGCAGCAATGCGTTGAATGAAAAACCCATAAGGAGGTTCTTAAAGTATGAGTTTCGAATTCTTAATGATAATACACATACCACTAACAAGAAAAATATAATACCAGCCATGTGCAGGTAATAGACCCATAAAAGCGGTCCATACTCAGGAAAATAGTGAGTACCAGTGAATTCTTCATTAGCAATGACCAACCCAGTTACTCCCAAGTTCGTCCAACTTATGAAGTAAACAACCAGACTCCATATAGTGAAGCCAATTAGTGCTTTTTTTGTAAAAAAAGCATAGGACATTTTCGTAAGCCTATTCGTTTTTTTCGTGACGGATGGTTGATTGTTGATCATCCAATAAGCTATGTACAATACCATGGGAAGGGTGAAAATCGGCCCTGCACGAAACAGCTTGAACAGGAATAGTGCAATATCCTCTGACAGCACATCCTTAAAATAAAGAACTCCTATATCTAACTGCCAGATCGTGATTAAGATCATAGATATGATCATCCCCACCGATAACTTTGTTTCATTGTAAACTTTGCCTATGCTCCATGCTAAAAACAACGGCAGTAAACCGATGGCACATATTAATATACCAATAATCATATCAACTAAACTCCTAACCGCTAAAACCCACATCATGGAGTGTTATTTCAACCATGTCCATGTATTGTAATAGCTGCTAATCCCCTCACCATTTGGAGGTTCAGCATCATGTACTATGCTTAAAAAAGAAAAAAATCATTCCAGACTATGTATAAATTATTACACCATTTGTTATAGGATTTATAACCCATAACTCATTGCTACTATTATCATAAATTCCTTCATACCCAATGGATACTTATACCCACATATTATACCAGAGGTCTTCCATTTAACTACTACTGTTAGTAAAGAAAAACCTATTTGGAATACTTTACCTTGGATTAATCTGGGGTACAAATGAAGAGTTCATACTTTGAAAAGATAGAATGACCTAAACGAAAAAATGGTCATTGACAGCTGATACCCTTTATATATCTGAAAAATTTAAATATTGAAATTTATTATAATGTGTTATACAATCTCACAAACAGTGAATGAAGAGGTGGATGATGAAAACGTTAGAGCGATTTAGTCAGTTTGTCGGAAGTACCTTTGCGTATTGGGTCATTTTGTTTGCGGTAATAGCTTTTATGCTGCCGGCAGGATTCACATGGATTGTCCCGCTTATTACCCCGCTGCTCGGAATCATTATGTTTGGTATGGGTTTGACTTTGTCAGCAAGTGATTTTAAAGGCGTGGTAAAACGTCCATTTGAAGTTATGGCAGTCGTGGTCGCACAGTTCTTGATCATGCCGCTGCTTGCCTTTGCATTGGCAAAAGGGCTGCAATTGCCTCCCGAAGTTGCTGTCGGCGTCATTCTCGTAGGATGCTGTCCTGGCGGAACATCCTCTAATGTCATGACCTTCCTAGCCAAAGGTGATGTGCCATTATCCGTTACGGCCACAGCAGTCACAACCGTTCTCGCACCAATCGTAACACCTGCACTTATTCTTTTATTTGCGAGCGAATGGATTGAAGTCAGTCCGGTCTCCCTATTTATCTCAATCGTGAATGTCGTCATTATCCCAATTGTTTTAGGGCTATTAGTGAAACGCTTCTTCAACAGACAAGCTACAGCAAGCATCAAAGTACTGCCGCTTGTCTCAGCAATAGCTATAATCGGTATCGTAGCTGCTGTCGTATCCAATAGCCAGCAGCAGATTGCACAGACAGGTCTAGCAATCTTCGGTGTAGTCATCCTGCATAATGTGCTCGGCTACCTGCTCGGATTCGCTTTTGCCAAGCTTCTGCGAATGGATTTGCCCAAAGTCAAAACAACATCCATCGAAGTCGGAATGCAAAACTCAGGTCTGGGCGCCCAGCTTGCAACAGCACACTTCTCTCCCCTAGCTGCTGTACCAAGCGCTATCTTTAGTGTCTGGCATAATATTTCCGGGTCCATTCTGGCTAATATCTTTGCGAAGATGGGTAGCGATGAGAAGGAAGTAGATGCAAAGCAGCAGATATCCTAATAGAACAAGCCATCCTCATACTAGAGGATGGCTATTTTTTTATTAAATCCATATCTCCGCATTAAGTAATAAAAAGCAGCCCCTCCAGATTGATCCTTTCTCTTAGCTTTATCGCCAAATAGATAACCCTCTTATCGTTCCTAAGTCTTCTGTAGTGTTTTTCCAAATAACGAGTATTTAGTTCTGGTAAAAAGGAAGTGTTTTTACCATTTCCCCTTTCACCAAAATTTTCCTTTATTATAATTACAAGTAATGAACAGCTACGGATATATCAGGTGGTGAAGAAAATTAAAAATTTAGATGTACAGGAGATCCAGCAGCAGATTGAAAGCACAAAGAAATTTATCAGACAAACAAAGGAAAGCGTCGAACAAGTCAAACATGCCCTCAATGGTGTTACGACTCTTCACGATGGATTTGAAGGCAATATAGCCGATTCCATCCGCTCCTTTTTTGAAGAAACGCACAAACCCTTCCTCGAGTTCATGAACAGCTTTTTGATACAATATGAAGAGACACTATCGTCTGTAAAAGAAGAAGTTCTTTCCTTCGAATCGGACGAGCATGGATTTATTCGGGAAGAATTTTTAGAAGATGAACTAAGGAACAGGCTGGTGAAAGCTTCCACAAGTTTAACCTCAACGTCAATCGACATTAACCAACAGCTTTTATATGTCAAAGACATTGTGAACATACCTTCTATAGATAGTGAGCCATTCATCAATTCCATCAACAAGGGAAAAGAGAAACTATCAGAAACACTGTCGAATATGTATGACATGGACGCCAAAGCAACCAAGAAGCTTGATAAACCTGAACAGGATATCGAGCAGATGAAGACTTATTTAGCTAAGCTGAAGGATGTAATTGATAAGAATAATATTACTGTCGATAGGTACAGCTCGGAACAGCTGACGAAGCAGAATTTCTTTAAAGACTTCAAATTACAAGCTGACGGCAGACAAGCGTTGACAAGCGACACCCCAATCCCCCTAACGGAACAAGAGTACAAAGCTCTGCAAGATCAAATCAAAGACAGCAAAACCGTTCAAGATGACCGATTTGAATGGGATGGAGAATATTTCATCCTAGCAGATGGCCGCATCATTCGTGCATATATAAATCAAAACTCCGACTCCCCTGTCTCCCAAACATCCTTTGAATTTGTATCCCGCATTCCTGAGGATCGGGAGGATTTGAAGGAGCTTAAACAGGAAGATGCCAAGAAAGTAGTGAAAGATGGTACGATTGGCGGCTTTAATTATGTATTTGGAGATTTGTTAACACTTGCAGATCCTAATGCTTCTTTAGGTGAGTATTCCATGGCACTTCTATTCACCACCGGGAAACCTCTTAAAGCCGGCAAAGACGTTTATGAATTTGGCGCAACTTCTTGGAAAAGTTGGATAGATGACCTCTCCGATAGTACGGCTGCAGCTAAGGGACTTCCTGATGCCAAGGCTGGGAAGGTTGATGAAGTCAAGGATGCTACTAAGGGTACGGCAAATCTTAATCTTAAATATAAAGAAGGTTACTATGTCGAACATACGACAGGGCCCGTTAAAAAGTTTACTGAACGCAATGGTGTTAGCGGTGGACATAATTATAACGAGTTTAAGAGTTATTTTGAAAGTAATTCTAACAAGTATGAGTTGGACACTGTGGTTAAGAAAGAACATCCAAGTATAGATGGAATTTTTGATATAGAATATAAAGTTAAGTACGAAAAAATGGATTATACCGGGAAAAATGGGACAGGTGAATACAAAGTAATACCTAATAAAGACAAAATGTATAAAAAGACAGTGTATGATACAAAGATCATCTCGGATGATGAAATGATTAACTTAAGTAAAAAGGCAATGGCTGAAGGATTAAGCAATAAAAGGGAAATTCCTCTATTAAAACAAAAGAAGATTAAAATACAGGGACAAACAGACTACAATGGTACAAAGTTGAAATTTGAAGGGATTATGAATGCAGAAACTGGAGAGATAGAGAATGCTTATCCAGTAATAGAATGGGTGGATTAGTATGAACGTATATGAAGAATTTATTGAGAAGATGAAACAAAATAATTTGACTAAAGAGGCAGTAATAGATGTTTTGAACCTTTATGTAAATGGACGTAACTTTCTACAGCATTTAGAAGAATTTAAAAATAAAGAGGGAGAGCGCCGTGAGTATAATGGAATAATTTATTCAGAGGAATATGATCCAGATGAAGAGGAGTACTTTGGAGAAAATAAAGTTTTATTTTATTCTGGCGACGGTGAAGATGATTACGATATTGTGAATTATGACGAATTGTACCACTATATAAATGCTGCATGTAATTTTTATATAGAAAAAAATCCAGAGAAGAAAGAAGTTATTGAAGATTTGTCTATGAAGATCAAAGCAAAATATGCTATCAAATAACTATTAAAATAATTTGATGCTTTATGATATGGTGAGATAAAAGGAAACGAATTTGAGAAAAACCTTCAGTATTTAATTTGAAATGATTTTATATAACTTTCTCTCCAAGTATTGATGAGATTCTATCTTCTAATAAACCACTTCGTTACGTTCGACTCGTCAAAGTTATTACTTGGAGGAGCAGGATATTTTGTGATTAAGTATAATTACAGATTTAGATATATCGAAAAATATATAACGGTTGTAATGGATTTTGATGAAGAAAAGCATTTAAAATTTGCCAATATGATAAGTGATCCACTTGGTTCTGATATCTCATTGAGGATAGATGAATTAAAAGAAGATGTGGATAATTATATTAAATTACTAAAAGGACTCATACCTAGATATGACCACGGAGGAAATGCATCTAGTGTAATTTCATATAAAGACGTTACCATAATTGAAGATCCTTTTTTTGATGAAGATGAAGATAGTACTGAACCCATTTGTAAATTAGAGACAATTGAGTTTCTAAAAATAATATTAATATGGGCACGTGAAAACTATAAATATAAATGCAAACGTGAGGTAATTACCCGTGAAGAAGCTGAATTAGCTTTGAATTGGATTGAACAAAAGATAGGAGAAGTTAAAACATTAGAAGAAGACGAATGATGATTGAAATTAGATCGAGTTAAAGCTGCTATTTAAATTTCTCGATATTCTTCTAAAGGTATATAACAAATGAACAGTATCCATGATAGTAGAATACTTAGTTATAATGTAGACTTTGAATACTCAAAACTAACAATAAAAATTAATAGACGATGATGGTCAATATAGTGACTTGCTATTTGAAAATGTTTTTGCATTTCATTTCGAAGAGCAACTTCCTCATAGTTTGATACTAGACATATTAGAAGATGAAGTGGACACTTTTTATACAGATAATAAAGAGATTCTGGATAAAGGAAAAGATTATCACTGGCCCATGGATTACGAGAATAGTGAAGAGATGCTAAGCTATATAAAGTCAAAGAGCTACCGTTACTATAAAATTCAGTCGTCCTATGGTTTGAATGGATGGATTATTTCCAAAGTATTCCTAGTTAGGTAAGAAATAGTTTATATAATAATAAAGTGCTCAGCGATACACTTGCTGAGCATATTTAAATCAAATCAGAAAGGAAACACCCTCGTATCCACTTGCACAGCCCCCCCTGCGTTTAGAGTCTGATTATTCACATGTGACATTCCAAACTCTAGTGTAACTGCTAGCCGTACACCTTTGTCTTTATTTACAGTGAAGATGAATGGCAGAGCTTAGACTTACCTCTCCATTCCAATACTACAGGCTTCAATATGACCCTAATTTCACATCTAAATAATGTGGTTTTTTATCCCAATCCGAATAACATCATCCAACACTTCTAGATTCATATTATCATTGTAATAGTCATTTCCGCTCCAAGGTACATATATAGTTTTGGTATTCTCATTTTTGTCACACAGTTCAATATAAGCAATATCATTGAAACGTAAGAGCCGACCCAATATATGCGGTCTATCGACCACTTTATTACTTTCCGGATTATTAGTAGACATTCCCAAAGGATATTCTTCCTCTGAAGGCTCGTAATTTAATTCTGCAGCATCTAAATAAGATATATCCATCAGTATTTCATCACACTCAAACACATCTCTTCCAGCTTGATTATGTGCCTTTGCTTTTAGATTAGTATATGACAGTGTTTGGAATCTGGAACCTGGTATGTCAATAGACTCCACGTTCTCAAAAACAATACTTACAGTCTCAATTTCTTGCATTATTTACCCACTCCTCCATTTCACTTTCTGCATGCCCCAAGCTAATATATGTATTTGCTGTTATTGTAACATTATATTCCATAGAGACGTTGAATTAGAGAAGCGTGTTTTGCATTTATGCGAAATAGAATATCTCGTTTCAAGCTAGTTAATAAATAATGCTCAGCAACGTAGTCGCTGAGCACATCTAGGTGACTTTATTAAGCTTGGTATTCTTTATCAATAATTAGAATTGGTTTGATAGTAGATCCATTCGCTGAATCCTCAAATGCTTGCTGGATATCATCCATTTCATAGAATTTCACCAATTTATCGAATGGGAATTGACCGTTTTGATAGAACTTCACTAGTTTTGGAATGATCAATTGCGGTACCGCATCGCCTTCTACAACACCTTTCAGTGTTACAGCTTTTGTCATGATTTCATTGGTAACGTTGATAGTTAGGTCACGTTTACCAACGGCAACTGTCGCACATTCACCTTTGACACGTAAGCAGCGGATTGCAGCTAGTGTTACTTCTGGAACACCTGTTGTTTCCAAGGAGTAGTGCGCGCCTTTTCCAGTGATTTCTTTGATTTTCTCAGCGGCATCTTCGTTTTTGCTATTGATAATATGTGTTGCGCCAAGCTCTTTCGCTAATTCCAAACGGCTGTCATGGATATCAACAGCGATGATTGGGTAGCAGCCCGCGATTTTCGCAGCCATCATACCAGATAGACCTACAGCTCCTGTACCGAATACAACAAAGCTTGTCCCAGCTTCTGGAGCAAGGGAGTTCAAGACAGTACCACTGCCTGTCATTAGACCGCAGCCAAGTGGCCCTAATAGACGAAGGTCAGCCTCTTTATCGATTTTCACAACGTTCTTCTCATCTACTGTGCTGTACGTAGCGAAAGAAGATTGACCGAAGAACTGTGACACTTCTTGTTCCTCTTTATGAATTGGTGATACACCATATTTGTTTTTACCTGCGAAGTTAAGCTCCATCATGTTTTCACAGCCGCCAGCATTACCTTCCAGACAGTTATCACAATGACCGCAATAACTGAATCCAAGTACGACATGATCCCCTGGTTCAACAGTAATAACATTGCTGCCTACTCTTTCAACAATCCCTGAACCTTCATGTCCTAGTACAGCCGGATATGGTACTGGCAGCGAGCCATCAAGTACAGTTGCATCTGTATGACAAACACCCGAAGCAACAATACGCACCAATACCTCATCAGCTTTTGGCTCATCCAACTGCAGTGTCTGCTTGTTGAAATCGCTCTCTTCAGTAGTTAACATTGCTTGGATTTCCATCCTAATTCCCCCAGTTATACATTTTTCAATTATATTAAAGAGATTTATAATATAATTAACCTAAGTATAAAGAATCAGTTCAAAAGGTTTCAATCACTGAAAAATTGAAAATGTATGGGTTTTCAACTGTGAAGATAGTACTGTATAGTTTTTCAACAAAATATTCAAACTGTCTAAAATCATATATCATAGAGAAAGTGTTTAGCGAGGGAAAATCATGCCAAAAACAGACCGAAGAATTGAGCGCACGAAATCCACCTTAATAGCAACATTTCAGAAGCTTGTCTTAGAAAGAGGCTATTCCAAAGTTAAAGTAAAAGATATCGTAGACGAAGCCAATTACAATCGCACCACCTTTTACGTCCATTACGACGGCAAAGAGCAATTAGCCAAAGAAATGATCGAACTAGAAATGGGGCGTTTCTGTTATGAATTCTGCAAACCAGTTCGTGATAATCCCATCCTCGACCTAACGAAGATGAACCCAAATGAAACGGATGTATTCCAGTATATAAAAGATAACAGCCATTACTATGACTTGCTTGTTATTCAGGATCCGATACCAGGGATTCGCGAGGCTTTGTTAGAGGTGCTTAAAGATATCTTCCAGAATCGATTTTCCTTTATTGGAGATAAAGCATCTGAGATTAATGCAGATTATTTCACTCATTATAGAGCGTATGGTATTTATGGCTGGATATTGGAGTGGATTAGGGCTGGATATGATGCAACGCCTTCTGAGATGGCTAGGAGGATTATAAATTTGTTGCATTATCATTCTTCTTTGATGAGAGAGGTTAATAATTAAGGTTAATAATTAATATAAGACTTTATCCTGAGAAGATATAGAGAGCTATCTCTCAGGATAATTTTTACAAGCTTCACCTTATTATGATACGGTTCCCGTGGTGCATCTAAATGAGGTTTTGTTTAATATTTATTAAATAACCTCATTTTTCTTCTGCATAAGAATTCCTTCTCCTCATGAATATAATTCAAGTAATTAAGCATTTTGTCGATTAATTCTCTACAATTGCAATTCTTCAACTTAACCGACCTATAAGTATTAAAGTGCTTATTTGGTTTATCTGGGTATTGTTTTCCATCAATTAAAATTGAATCGGTTAGATAAGAAAAGTCAAACCACACATATTGTTATCAAGTAATTTATGGGCTATTTTTACTACAAACTCTTTTTCACTTTCAATAAATAATCAGAATTGAACTTCTTGAATTTGTATTCCTACAATAATGGGACTGTCTAACTTTTGACCAATTACATATTTGGCTTCAGTAATACCCGAACCCCGTATAAAACCGGAATCTGTAAAAACCTCTTGGTTTCTATCCTTTTTCTAATTATTCCCTGAAACTAAAACCACATCACCAATTTCATTTTGGATTCTACTATGCAATTCTGTTGCTAAAATCTCATGGTTAAGCTTTAAATAAAAATGTGCATACACCAATTTTCACTTCTAATCGAAGCCCTGAGAAGTGGACTGACGTTGTCGGCAACCATGGAATGATGACGGCGATATTAGACCGACTAAAGAACCAGCAAAAGATTTTTAAGGACTAAAAGTGTTCAATTGGGGTTGACGGCTACATAGCTCTCTCTATTTATACTTCCTTTTAATTTTCGGTACAATCTCCGGTAATGCTTTCATGAGCTCCATATTATGTTCCAATAGGTTACTAGTTTTTGGGTTATTAATCGAATCATGATCAATATTACTTGTTAATTCATCGATATAAGGAATTTCCTTTGGATTCGCTGTTGAATAGGCTTCTACCGATTTTTCAAAAATTATTTCATTAAGTCCCCACTCTCGGGACACTTTGTAAATTTCACCTTTTAATTTGTTCCGCTTCCATTCTTCATATGCTTCATCAAAGTTAACATCACTCGCTACATTTCCAGGTTCTAATTCCTCTTCAACAAATTGCTTCAGTAGCTCTGCTTGATCAAAATCACCCATATTACTTAATTCTTCAATATGTTGATAAATAATACGTAATGTTTCTGCGTCCACTGTTTGTTTTCCGTTTGTCGAAGTGGCTTTGTCCCCGATTAATTGAATTATATAATACGCATCTATTTTTTGTGTACCAGCTAGCTTTGCTTCACCTAAAGGTAATACAGGTAATTCTTCTGGATCGTCGTCCGGATTATCATCTCTCGTTACGTTACGATATGCACCGACATAACGCATCCACTCATGTTCTGTTATACCGAATGCTTCATCTACCCAAGCAAATTCATAATATTGCTGAATCGTATTTAGTTGACCGTTTGCCTTTTTAAAAGCTTTTACAAAGATTTCCTTTGCCTCTTCATCTTTTTCTAAGGCTTGCCATGCCGTTGGATCTTGTAATATCTGTATCACTTCTTGTGAGTATTTTACAAATTCATCTACTGCTACGGGATAGGGTTCTACAATTGCTTTACTACTCTTTCCGCCACTTCCATATAAAATTAATGCATCATTTACTGCTTCTTCCGTTATTCTTGGGTACTGGAAGTTGACAATCGTACCAAATTCCTTTTCTTTCCCATAGATACGGTTTGTGCGTGAATAGGCTTGAATTAATCCTTGTAGTGCAAGTGAACGATCCACATATAATGCGTTAATAAATTTAGAATCATAACCTGTTAGTAACTGATCTGCAACAATAACAAGGTCAATGTTTTTCGGATTTCGACCACTTCCACCTCGTGTTGCTCGTTCAACGACATCTTCATAATATGCATCGTCACCCCTTCGCTTATCACCGTAAGCATATTCAATTCCAGTGAAAGCTGCATAATCTTTAAACATCGTTTTAATTAATTCTGGATCGGTAGGTTCTTTATCTGCATCTGTTCCAAAACTAAATGTCATCGCCACGTTAATAGCAATATCATCACGTTCCGCTAATTGCTTTTTAAACTCTTCATAGTAAGCAATTACTCGATGTTTGAATGCGACAGTTAAAATGGCATTGAAAACCTTATGTCGTGATTGATCTTCCCAGTTGTTTAATATTTCCTCAACTACTCTCGGGATATGTGTCTCATCATGATAAAACAATAATTTACGTTTTTTTGCTTCCTTTTCTACTTCTAACTCGGAGAGTTCATATACTTGTCGTTCCAGTTTTCTCTTTGGGGTGTCAGGTTGTTCAGCTAATTTATATTCAACAATTTGCTCTCGTAATGTATCGTAACTTTCAAACTCTCCGGTATTTATGTAGTCAACATGAAATCCTAATACGTTTTTATCTGCAATTGCTTCATCTATCGTATATTGATGCAATAGTGGTCCGAAAAGCTTTTCTGTTGTATCGATGAGTTCACTCTTCTCATTGATCATTCCTTTAATCTTATTCTCATCAAATAAGGGTGTCCCAGTAAACCCATAAAACAAACCATTTTTCCGGAAGTAATTTTTAATGGTTACCATCATATCACCCATTGTCGTTCTGTGAGCTTCATCAATAATAAAGACGATTTTATTATTTGCTAAACTTTCGTCCTTCGCTTCAATTAAATCTTTCACAAGATTATTTAATTTAAACGTTGTCGTTACAACGATACCTGTACTAGGAGATGACAAGAGTTTACGTAATTGAAATGTGTGTGCTGTATCATCAACTGTTACTGATTCGTATTGTGCATATGCTTTAAAATTATCACTCGTACGACTGTCGAGTTCCTTTCGATCCACTAAGAAAACAACGTTATCAAATCCTGCTCTAGTTGATAAAAATAGAGCTGTTTTAAAACTCGTGATCGTTTTACCTGAACCTGTTGTATGCCAAACAAATCCACCATGAGGAATTTTATCTTCATTATCCCACCCTAAGGCAGCACCTTCGACAGCTTGTAAGGCATGTACTTGATAAGAGCGCAATAGCATATGCTTGCAATTTTCCGCTTCTCTTGCTTCATCAATGACTAAATAATCACCAACCATTTGGTGTGCCATCGGAATCATTAAGAAGTGACCAATGACATCTTCCCAATGATTAATTGGTTGATTATGCTTATTCGCCCAATGAAAAACAAAACTTGGATTAAATGCTTGAATTGACTTTGGTGTTGCAAAGTAACGAGTAGCTACTTCTGATGTCATCACCATCATTTGTGAAAATGCCATAAAATTATTCACATATTCACCATCTGCATAATAACGTTTAAACTGATTAAATGCTTCTTCTAACGATTTATCTGTACGCTTTTGCTCAATATTAATAAGTGGTAGACCATTAATGAGTAAAACAATATCAAAACGATTTCCATTCGGTGTTTCTACTTCTCTCGCGATATTATAACTTGAATCTCCACCACGTACTTGTGCCTTTTTTAAGATGGTCAAAGTAATTTGTTCGCGTGTTACGTCTGGATGAGCATCTCGATAAATGCCATCAATTTTCCCAGTTGATTGTTCCATTGCTAAAATCTTTGCCGCTTCATAACTATTATCAATTTGCGATACTTTTGCCATCACTTGTGCAAATTCATTGTCTGTTAAAGGAACACTTTCCAAGGCATCCGCATTCATTCGGTTCAGTTCTCCACGCCAATGATTTACTAAATCTTGTACAGTAACCTTTTGTTTATTTCCATTAAGAAAATCTGGTGCTTTCCATTTATATTGTTGTAGTTTTGCAGCGAACTTATCTTGAAAAGCTTTCTCTGCCGCGTTTTTTCGCCCATTACTCATTGAATAGCTTCCTCTCTACACAAACATTTCTTCTAAATAAGCCTCTTTCATTTTCTTTAGTTTTTCTAGCTTTTTTTCTTCTGTTTTAATTTGATCATCTAAGTTTGTAAAGAACAACGATAACATTTCTAGCTCTTTTATATTGTTTGAAATAAGTATTTCTATGTTTGACATTACATTATTCATAAGCTTTGGATTTCCAATCTTAGAAACATGTTTCCATGCCTTTAAATCAAGTATTTCAGCGACAGCTTTACAAGCATATCCTTCTTTAGAAATAAGGACACCATTAACATTTGTACTATAGAATTTACCTTCTCTGTAATTAACTGTACCCGCATTAGCCCCATCAGTAGTCCAGGTAATAGCTGTGTCAAATAAATAATCAGAATAATAACCCAATAGACCATTATTTTGGGTTTGTGAGGAATATACCGGATAATGTGAAATCTTACTCTGTTTTTTTTCGATTTTTGTTGTTGAAAGTACATTACCTCTTGTCACTTGAAATATATCCCCTACTCTTCGTCTTACCCATTTCTCTTCAAATCCCTCAAATCTTCTTTTCGGTAGGGTTTCGCCTTCTTGTGGTAACATTTCGGTTAAATAGGCAGACTTTAATGCTTTTACTTTAGCAATCATTCTTTCTTGATTTGCAATTCTTTCATCTAAAATCTTAAAAAATTTACCGATTTTTTGTTGTTCAATTAAATATGGAAACTTTATAGGCGAAGCATTTGCAGGTTTTAAAGTGAAGTGTTTAATTGTCCCACCTGAAGATGCAACATCCATATACTTTTGCATTCTTGGACTCATAAAATAAATACTCATAAAAGAGCCATCTAACAACTTTGAGGTCGATGTCTTTATATATAGAATAGCCCCACCCTGCACATACACTGGTGATTCGTCTTCTTTGTGATACACAACTCCAACTTTCCCACCACTGGTAAATAAAACATCTCCCTTTTGTGGCGCACCAGTTTTTAACACGAATCCTTCATAGGTCTCTTTAGAAATAAATAGTTCACCTTGTAACTTTTCATTTGCTAAATCACTGGATCTTAGATAGGGAATGCCTTTTTCTTCCCATAATTTATTTGAGATCCTCGCGCTATCTTTTACTTCTGCTAGTTCTCCTAACTTACGCAGTTCCCAATCATTCGTAAACCCTTCGAACCTTCTCTTTGGAAATGAATTCTTTTGTTCCATTACTCAGTCACCACCAGTTCTTCAAGCATTGCTTCAAATTGTGCTTCTAGTGATTTACTTTCTTCTTCAATGGTTTCTAACGTATCAGCATATCTTTCCTTTAATTCTTTCAATATATCCAGCTCATTTTTAAGAGGTGCTTCTACAAGTTTTATTATGTCTCCTGTTAATTGACCAAACCACTTTTTATATATCAGTTGATCGATTTCTTCATTCGTTAAGTTTTCAATTCTTTCTTCAACTTGTTCAGTTAATTCCTTTTCTTTTTCTCTAATTGCTTTGTTTAAAGATACTCTTTCATCCAATAGTTTTCTTACCTTGTCTAATAAAACATATTCACCCGTATCTTTAGCAACTTTCTTTAATTCTGCTTTTACTGCTGATAAAGTAAAGTCGTCTTCTCTAGCATTTAAAGCATCTCCTAAGATTTGCGCTTCTTCACTTTCTTCTACTTTTGCCGCTTCAACGAGTTCATTTATTTCATCATTAATAGCTGCTAAAGCTTCTTTTTGTGTTTCCACATCACGTAGTTCTTCTGTATAGAGTTCCTTTAATATAAGTTCATTCAGTACAATTGCTCCAACCCAACCTTCTTGTTCTGTTCGCTTTGTTTTACCAGAACCTTTTGTAACCATATTCGCTTCGCGTGTTTTTCCGACTGTGTAAAAGTCACTAATAGCAATTTTCTCTGTATCTTGGGATAGTATATTTTCCCATAACTCCGCAATAATTTGATAACCATCATACATATTAACGTGATTAAATTGTTTTAATAGCTCTTTAATTTCCGATAACATTTCTTCTTTTAACGGTTCAATATCGTTCACGTCAGCCACTGTTTTTAACTTTTCCCAATATGTATCCATATAGGACTCTGTTACTTCTTTTATTGCCTTAATTTTATTTTGTACGTCTACATGTGTTAGCACTTCTTCTCTTAAATCTTTTACTGATTGTGTTAATTCCACATAGCCTGGACGTACTTCAGTAAGCGCATTAAATAAAACATCTTTCGTCATCTCGTTTAGCACAGTTAGTTTTTTAATCTGGCTTAACGGAATACCGCCATACAAATGTGCATCTACATCATGGGCAATATCTTCTTCGACCACTTCAATATAACGTGGGATATTTATGTTATATTCATTTTCTATGATGTCTTTTTTTGTTGCAAGATAACTATACCCTGGTTCACTCGTCCGTTCGATATATGTATCAACAATTTTAGCGATATCCTTCTCTTGTAAGACGTGTTGCTTTCCTTCTTTTACAAACGATTTAGAAGCATCAATCATAAGAACAGGGTCATCTAACTTTCGGTTCTTTTTCAAAATCAACACCGTTACAGGAATGCCTGTATTGGTAAACAGTTTATCTGGCAAGCCAATGACTGTATCAATATAGTTTTTCTCTAATAGTCGTTTACGAATTTCCCCTTCTGCCCCTCCACGGAATAATACACCATGTGGAAGTACAATTGCCATCGTACCTTCTTGACCTAAATGGAATATGCCGTGTAATAAAAAGGCATAATCACCTTTAGAATCTGGTGGTAACACTCCTGCAACTTCAAATCGCGGGTCTGTTACTTTTAAGTCTTCTTGATTCCAATTTTTAACTGAGTATGGTGGGTTCATCACGACCGCATCAAACTGAACACCCTCGTTTGGGCGTTCTGGATTCTCAGGCCAATCTTGTCCTAGTGTATCGCCATTTTTCACCGTCATTTTTTCTGGTCGAACCCCATGTAATAATAGATTCATTCGTGTTAAGTTATATGTAGCCGTATTTTTTTCTTGCCCATAATAATGGAGATCTTTTCGGTTATCTTCTGTTAAATATCGACTAACCGTTAAAAGTAATGAACCCGAACCAACAGTAGGGTCATAAATCGATTTTACTTCCGTCGTTTTGGCAACAATTTGTGCCATGACTTCACTTACTTGACGTGGCGTATAGAACTCTCCAGCTTTTTTTCCCGATTCCATCGCAAACTGCCCGATTAAGTATTCGTAAGCATCTCCTAACACATCACCTTTTTGAAGTGCAACCATATTTAGATCGGCGAATAATTCAATTAATTTACGGATATTTTTACTTCGAGCATTCAAGTTGCTTCCTAAAGCAGTGTCAGTAAGATCAATCGTAGAACTAGAAAAAAGTCCTTTAAAATCATCGATATCTCCAGTTGTAGCAACAGTACGTTCAAAACTTTGTAAGCTCTCTGTTACCTTCTCTAATTCAAATGTGCCTTCACGAATATCTTTTAACCACGTCTGATATAAGTGTTTAGGTAAAACATAATAACCAAGGACATTTTGAATCATATTGATGAGATTGTCCCCATAACTTGCATAGGCCTCTTCATAAGCTTGGACAATTTCTTCCTCATTCCCTTTAGCACCGCTTGTTTTGACAAATGTTTCAAGTGTTTTATCACTAAGGAACTTATAGAACATTAATCCTAGCATATAATCTTTATAACGACTCGCATCCATAGAACCACGAAGGTCATTAGCACCGTCCCATAGTCTACTTTTAATATCATCTGATGTAATCATGTTCTTTCTCCCTCAATTATATTTATTTTTCAATCAGACCACTCGATAAGGAAGCCTTCGACAACTTTTATGCAATACTTTTTAATGTGGTATACCATCTCAACGCATCCGTATCGTCATGCTTCAAAAAAGTTACTCGCTTTTGTAAATAATCGGTGGTTATGGTTTTTCTTGATTTATAAACTAAGACTTTTAACCCGATTTATAATTGATAATTATATCTTAGGCTATCATGTAAACGTGATGATTTCATTTAAATGTTTTTCATCTCTTAGCTATTATTGAAATAGCTTCATTCATTTGTAACAATCATTTTTTATAATCCAGCTACGATATTCATGTTAACAGTTCAAAATCAATCACCTGTTTTTTTTCTTTTTTAGAAGGTTTACTAGGTCATTTGACTTTTTAGAGACTTGGGCACAAGAACCTTGTCTCACCTAGTCAAATACATACTTGTCGGTCCATTTTCGTGTCCCTGCGTCCCTATAGGATAATAGTTTAATCTACTTTTAAAAATCCTGTTTTCACTTCTTCCTCAATCACTTCTGTTAAACTGTTTCGTGTTATTTTCAAGCTTTTATTTGCTGTTAACCTAACTACTTTAGGAAAGCCGTCTTCATTTCCATCATATTAATAACACTCGAGTAATTCCCTTTATCACGAGTTGAGTGTGGAATTGGACCAAATAGAATAAGTCTATTTTCTGGTCTATGACTAATCGTTTAAAATTAATTTTTTTATATTCATTAAATCCTAAATGCAGTTTCACTCTATCTTTGTCAATTCCTTGATTTTTAAATATCTGATAGATAACGTGTTCTTTAACATTACTCTCTCCAAAAATATGTATATTTCCGTTTGGATAAGTAAAGCTGTTTTCTTGTTCTCGTAGCAAATCAATTAAATTATACTCATTTAAAGTTATTCTTAACGTTCTTTCGTCAGTAGCTTGTATAATTTTTCGAGTTAAAATAGATGAGGCTTCAGCAGCGATGTCAAATAGCAACTCTTGATCTACTTGCATCCTACCTCACCTCCATAATTTTATTCTTTTCTTCTTCAATTCGCTTAATTCTCTCCAAAGTAACTTTTTGTTCTCTCTTCAATAAATCATATGCTTTTCCAATTTTGTTTTGTTCCTCTTCTGTCAGCACTGGAATCATAATTTTTTCTAAATCTCTAATACTTAAAGTCTTCATCACGGTTCCTTTTTCGTATTTCTGTAGTTCTCTCATACCTAATTCACTTTGCAAATAAGCTTCAAGGTACTTTGTATTGATTTTATTTTCATCAATCTCTAAAAAGTATAAGTTACCGTTAACTAATATTTGTTTTTCTTTTTGTTCAATAGATGCCACTTTAAATGGAGACATTTTAGATATAATTAATGAATCATTTTTTATTACATGTTTTTCTAATGATGGATCAATTTTCTTTATAAATGGCAACTTCTTATTCACTATACCATTTGTAAAACTGTTCAAAGCTAAATATTGGTATGGTGTAGGTGTTTCCGACTCTATTTCCTTTAAATTATTATTAGAAATCATTGCACCACGATTAATTGTTTTGACAACATCTTTTAATTGTACTGTATTTTCATAAGGTAAATCTGGAATTAAATAGCGTTTTGAAGATAATATAAAATCTTCATTTTCTATAACTTCAAATTTGCAAGTTTTACTTAATGGTCCAATAACCTCAATTGCTTTAATGATTTCTTTAATATCGTCATCTTTTAAAACTGTTTTATGTCGTGTTTTAGTGCCCATTTTTGTCGCATCGACAAATGAAACACTCGAATTATTTTTACTTAAAACAAGCAAACTTACTGGTATGCCTGAATAATCCAATAACCCCCCCGGGAGATCTATGACTGCTTCAATTAAACCATCTTTTAATAATTGTTTTCGAATTAGGGCATCACGATTATTAACCATTGGAGCTTCATTCATTACAACTACTACTTTTTCAAAGTTTGAATGTAAAACCGCATCTAATACGAATAACCAAGTACTATCATAATTAGGAATTAATTCTTCGTATGCTGTCCCACTAATTTTTTTATTAAGTACTTCATCATATATATCTTTTGACACCCTAAGTCCGAGTGGTCCATTTATAAATACCTTGTTTGCTCCGAATACACTGATATCAGTTTTGAGTGCATTACCTAAAATAATATTTGATGTATCTTTATTCAGCATGTCTAGTAATAGTTTCGAATGAATATACGCCTGTGGATTAATTTCTACACCCATTAGTGCTACATCTTTTTCCATCGACAATTGCGCCAATGTAAAACCTAATCCTGAGCAAATATCAAGTACTGAATCTTTATTATGAATATCAAGTAGTCGATCTACTAATTTTATAATACTGATAGGCGTTTTTTGTATAGTGTTCTCACTATTATCAAATATTAATGTTTGTTCTACAATCTCTAGCCATTCCTTCTCTGATAGTATTGATATCTGTTTAAATTTTTCTATTAGATTACTATTATCCTCATAAAAATCTTTTAAGGCCCATTTTACTTTTTCATCTTCAATATTCGTGAGTATCTCCTCGAATCCCATTTTTCGCAACTTTTGACTTAAATATAAAGCAATAAACTGTGAGTAAGGTTCCTGTTTGCCATCTCCTCTTGTTTCACTAACTACTCTTAATAAATCATTGATTCTGTTCTCCAACACAAACACCTCCATGGTTTTTATATACCACATTTAATCTTGGTTTAAATATACCATTTATATCTTTTTTGTCAATGGTTTATATATACCAGGTTAAGATATCGATATTTTTTAAGATATTTATTGTTCTAAAACTTTGTTACATAAATTTAAAAATGATCACCAATTTTAAGCGATAACAGAAAATTATATAAGTTTAACATGATGCAATTACATGTTCTAAAGAAATGAGGCTATTCCCTTTAAGATGGGAATAGCCTCTCATGCCAGATTACGAATTCAATTAAAGCTTACGATGCAGAAGATGCTGTACTCAACTGTTTAATAGAATTCTTAAAAGATAGGGTTTGCTTTAATCAGACTATAGAAAATATTAATAAACACACGTTTAAATTAAATGTACAACTAAAACTACAGATAGATAGCATTGAAATAGAGCTTAAAGAAGTTAATTTCATATACGGAAGCAGTTGAAAAAAACCTCTTTCCAGTTTCCACTCTTCAGGAACGAGTACAGAAAGTATCTAAACGGAAGAGCAACTTAGAACAAAAGAAAAATGAACTCTGCAATAATCTAAGTTCATCAAATTAGAAAGTCATCCCACTAGATGTTATAAGACACTTATTAGAAAAATTTTTGCAAGTATACCAACAATCACCTAGAGATAAAAATAAACAACTCTTTCAACTTTTACTAGCTAATATAACTCTTGAAATCCGCTTCTTGCACTCGCATCGTTGATAAAGTACCATCTTATGTATTTAATTTAAAAAACTCTTAAGCGCTGAAATTTTATCTTCTATTTTTTTTTGATTATCACTTATCCCACTTTGACTCAAAGGTTCCTTCTGCTTGATTAGTTCAAGTTCTCGTTTTTTCCTTGAAACTTTATCGTCATTGCTCTCAATTAGACTAAATCTCAACGTTATGCTTGAATCTTCAATTTGTTCTTTATAAAATCCAAAGTATTTTGGATTCTTATATAGTTCAAACAAATGTGCTGCACACCTAACTAAAACAAAAACTGATTCGCCTATGTATAGTGCCTTAATTTTGTTGTTCTTTTCCACACTAATTTCATATACTCCAGAACCAATCGCCTTTATTAAATTTCCCTGAAAAAATTCAATGTTAATATTCATATTTGTTTCTTTCAAACTTAAGACCACCTGTCATATTTTTTATTACCCTTAAACCTCATCTACTTATGATATGGTTCCCCCTTAATAATCCGAAAAGCCCGATAAACCTGCTCCACCAACACCAGCTTCATCAACTGATGCGGAAATGTCATCTTCGAAAACGACAGCGCATAATCACTCCGTTGCATGACTTCCTCACTCAATCCCAGAGATCCACCAATCACAAACACAATCTTGCTCTTTCCATAAGTCGCCAGGCTGTCAATTTTCGACGCGAGTTGTTCGGATGTGATCATTTGGCCTTTTATTTCCAGGGAAATGACGTAGTCGTCGGGGCCGATTTTCGACAGGATGCGGTCGCCTTCTTTTTGTTTGACGATTTGCATGTCTGCTTCGCTCAGGTTTTCGGGGGCTTTTTCGTCTGGTACTTCGACTAGGTCGACTTTGGCGTAGGCGCCGAGGCGTTTTGTGTATTCCTCGATGCCTTGCTTGAGGTATTTTTCCTTTAGTTTGCCGACGCTGATGATGGTGATTTTCATTTGATTGCCTTCTTTCCGTCCAATTTGTCTCTATCTGTCATTATATAGCTGATTGGCGGAGTTTACACAGTGTTTTATGAAGAATGATGGAGTAGAATTCGTGTATGTTGAGGGTTGGTCTTTCCATTTCAGACTATTTCTTCCGATAGTTATTCACTTCTCTACTATATACGACCATGCTTAAGACAAATAAGATAGTGGAAAGCCAGGTCACAATGCCGCTCCATTCTCCATTCAAGAGCGTTACATTGATAATATTACTAATGTGCATAACGGCTATGATAATAATCAGAGTCGTGAGCGTTCTCATATGTTTAAACCTCCTGCATATCACAATTTAAATCAGTGAGAGTTTTTATCAAAATAGAGTTTCTTTTAATTACGTATACCCTACGCTTAAGTTCCATCAAAAATAGCCCCTCCTGCTCGCACAGAAGAAGCTGTTCTTATTCTCTCTTTTATAACCTCTTCTTAAAGCATAAATATAATAATCACAGAGGTAAGTATAGAGCTAGTACCAACTATAAAAGTGCTTTGTGTAATATGAGCAGCTAAATTAGCTTTGAAAGATTGCATATTAGGATCATTTTTTATTTGGCTATCCGCTTGTTCTGCAGACCTCGATTTCCGGACCATGCGTTCACCGATAATTTTGAAGCCTTGGATCAATGGTGTCAGGAATCCTGTATGTAGGATGAGTGCTATTGCGGCGATTATGATTAGGATGAGGCCGATTAAGAATGCAATATTAGATACATCTGCTAGCGAAAATGGAGCGGCAACTGTTGCGATGTACCAGCCGAGGAGGGTTAAGAAGAATAGAGAGACTTTCCACTTCATTTTACGTGCTCCTTTCCTATGTAACGGAAAGCGAGATCTGTCAGAGATCCCGCTTTCCATCATTTCAGTGTGTTACTCAGATACTTTTTCTGCCCATTTCAGGTAAGGGTAACGGTTTACCGGATAGACAATGTTTTCGAAGTTCTGGGAAGTCAGGTAGTTGTTTGTATAATGGTAGATTGGGTTGAATGGCAGATCTTCCATTAATACTGCTTCTGCTTGGTGCAATAATTCGTAACGTTTGTCTGGGTCTTGTTCTACTTTGGCATCGGCCATAAGCTGGTCGTACTCTTCATTCACCCAGTTTGTACGGTTGTTCGGGCTGTCACCTAGATAGTAATCGAGGATGACAACTGGATCTACAAGGACGCCAATCCAGCCCATGCGAGCCATTTGGAAGTTACCTTGCTGTGTTGTATCCAGGTATGTTTTCCACTCTTGGTTTTCAAGCTTCACATCTACGCCAAGATTGTCTTTGTACATGGCTTGTACTGCTTCCGCAATTTTCTTGTTGTTTTCTGCTGTATTATAAGAGATGGATACTTCCGGAAGCTCTGTCCAGCCTTCTTCTTCCATACCTTCTTCTAGAAGTTTTTTCGCTTCTGCTGCGTCTTCTTCAAAGTATTCGCCGCCAGCTTCACGGAAGTCGCCTTCTGGCGTTTCCACACCTGGTGGTACAAATGCATATGCTGGTGTTTCACCTGATTTGGTCACGTTTTGTGTCAGTGTTTCGCGATCCACTGCAAGCGTGAATGCTCTTCTGATTTTTTCATTCGTGAATGGTTCTTTTTCTACATTGAACATGTACATGTACGTACCGAAGTATGGTACTTCGCTATATTCTTCTGATTCCTTCTCTTGCTCAATCACATCAGATGGCAATGTTTGAATCAGATCCAGCTCACCTGTCTTGAACATTTGATAGTAAGTTGTTGCATCGTTGACGATTTTGTAGGTTACTTTGTCGAGTTTTACAACACTGTTATCCCAATAGTTTTCATTCTTCTCGATAACAACTTCACTGTCATGCGCCCATTTTGTCAGCTTGAATGGTCCGTTACTAACATACGTATCTGCTTCTGCAGACCATGCACTGTTCTCTTCCACAAGCTCCTGCTTTACCGGATAGAATGTCCACATTGTTAGTAGTTCGTCAAAGTAGCCAAGCGGTGCGCCTAGTTCTACTACAAGTGTCTTATCATCTTGTGCTGTGATACCAACGTCTTCTACCGCGCCATCACCTTTGTTATAAGCTTCTGCACCTTTGATATAGTACATGTAGAACGCAAAGGAGCTACCTGTGTCCGGATTCAAAACACGTTTCCAGCCGTACTCGAAATCTTGTGCTGTTACATTGCTGCCATCGGACCATTTTGCATCGTCACGAAGTGTGAATGTATACGTTTTTCCATCTTCGGAGACATCTACATTTTCAGCAGCTCCTAGTACTGGATTTCCGCTTTCATCTTTTGTATAAAGACCTTCAAATACGTGGTCTAGAACCCAGCCTGACGTCGTATCTGTTGCAAGTGCCGGATCCAAATCTGGCGGCTCACTCATTGCATTGACTGTGATTTCCTGCGGAATGTCTGCTGCGCTTCCTCCTGAGCTGCCATTACTGCAGCCTGCAGCAACGATTACAAGTATGAGCATACCTACTAGCCATTTTTTCATAACATCTTCCCCCTTCAAATTTGATTATTGTAAAGATGGCACGCTGTCCAGTGCTTTTCTTTCACTTCGCGCCACTCTGGCACTTCCTTGGCACATACATCCATCGCAAATGGACATCGTGTCCGGAAACGACAGCCGCTTGGCGGGTCGACTGGACTTGGCGGATCGCCGTCCAACACAATTCGCTCACGTCTTTCAGCTTCGGGATTTGCGATAGGAATAGCAGATAATAGCGCTTTTGTATAAGGATGAAGCGGATCGTGAAACAGCTCGTCGCTGTCGGATAGCTCCATCATCTTCCCTAAGTACATGACACCAATGCGGTCACTGATGTGCTTGACCATGCCTAAATCATGGGCAATGAATAAGTATGTCAGATCCTCTTGCTCCTTTAGGTCTTCCAGCAGATTGATGACCTGCGCCTGGATCGAAACATCCAGTGCTGATATCGGTTCATCGGCTACGATGAATTTCGGTTCGACCGCCAGCGCCCGGGCAATCCCGATCCGCTGCCGCTGCCCGCCGCTGAATTCATGCGGGTAGCGTTTGGCATGCTCTGGCTGCAGTCCAACTCTTTCTAATAGCTCATACACACGATCCTGCCGGTTTTTCCCTGTCGCTAATTTATGTGCATCAATCCCTTCAGCAATAATGTCGCCAACCCGCATCCGTGGATTCAACGAGGCGTGAGGGTCTTGGAAGATGACTTGAATTTCCCGGTTTATCTGTCGCTTTTGCTTCTTATTTAATTGACTCAAATCCAGGTCATTGTAGACGATCTTGCCTGAGGTTGGGTCTTCTAAGCCGACTATCGTTTTACCAAGCGTTGATTTACCGCTGCCGCTTTCTCCTACCAGGCCGAATGTTTCGCCGCGTTTTATCTCAATGGAGATATCATCGACAGATTTAACGGTCTTTTCTTTGCCTATCGGGAAGTATTTCTTCATTTGCTCGATCTGGATGATCGTTTCTGTCATGATAACTGCCTCCCTGCTGCAACCAATTCTTTAAGAGCTGGTGATCTGGAATCGTTCAGCCAGCATTTCGCTTCATGTCCGCTATCGATTGAAAAAGCAGGAGGCATTTCTGCTACACATACGTCCATCGCATATTTACACCGTGGCGCAAATGGGCAGCCCTTTGGAGGGGAAAATAAATCCGGCGGTGCGCCTTCGATCGGTACTAAGCGCTTTTTATCCGCAGCATCTATATCCGGAATCGACTCCAGCAGTCCCCATGTGTATGGATGCTTTGGATTATGGAATAATTCATTTACCGAAGCTGTTTCGACAATCATGCCGCCGTACATGACAGCAACCCGTTCCGCTGTCTCTGCAACAACTCCAAGATCATGGGTAATCAATATAATAGAAGTATCCATTTCGTCTTTTAGATTCTTCATCAAATCCAGTACCTGTGCTTGAATGGTTACATCCAATGCTGTCGTCGGTTCATCCGCAAGAAGAACCTTCGGATGACAAGCCAGCGCGATGGCAATCATGATCCGCTGGCGCATCCCGCCGCTGAATTCATGCGGATACTGCTCATAGCGTTCGGCTGGGTTTGAAATGCCGACACGCCGGATCATGTCAATCGCACGTTCCTTCGCTTCCTGTCCCTTGATGTTTTGATGAGCCGTAATACTTTCTGCGATTTGTTTACCGACCTTCATCGTAGGGTTCAAGGAAGTCATCGGATCCTGAAAGACCATACTTATCTGTGAGCCTTTCACCTTTTGCATATCACGTTTGGATAGCTTTAAGAGATCCTGCCCTTCTAAAAGCACTTCTCCGTTCTTTATTTTGCCTGGCGGAGTTGGGATCAGGCCCATGATGGATTGCACGGTAACACTTTTCCCGCTGCCGCTTTCACCGACTATGGCTAGGATTTCTCCCTTATCAACATGAAAGGAAACATCCCGGACAGCTTGTACTTCTCCTCCATATGTCTTAAAACTGACTTCCAAATTGTTCACTTCCAGTAAGCGTTCCAACATCCCACCTCCTATTTAGTTGCTTTCGGATCAAGTGCATCCTGTAGGCCGTCGCCGAATGCGTTAAACGCAAACATGGTGAGGGCAATCATGAATCCTGGGAAGAAGAGTCGCCACCACTGCCCGCTGAGAATGACGCCTAAGGAATCGTTCGCCATCGTTCCCCAGCTTGCAAATGGAGCCTGAACTCCTAATCCTAAGAAGCTTAAAAATGATTCTGCAAAGATCGAGGAAGGTATCGTAAAGGTTAGGTTCACGATAATGATACCTGCTGTATTTGGAATCAAATGCCGCCAAATGATCTTGGGGTGGGAGGTCCCCATCTTTTGGGCAGCCAGCACATATTCCTGTGACTTCAGCTGGAGTATCTGACCGCGTATAATCCTGGCCATCCCTACCCAGCCGGTAACCGACAGTGCAATGATGATGGATGTGATACCTGGCTCCATGATTACCATCAGCAGGATGACAATCAGCAGATAAGGAATACCGTACAGAATCTCCACGATTCGCATTAAAATACTATCAATCCGGTCACCGAACTTACTTCGTCCGGCCATGTAACCAGAGATTCCTCCGATTGTTACCCCGAGGATGATATCGATTGCTGCGGCAATGAGTCCGATCGTTAACGAAACCCGGGCGCCATACCAGGTTCTCGACCAGACATCCCGTCCTAAGTCATCGGTTCCGAACCAATGCTCACTGTTTGGTGCCACGTTGGTGTTGACCAGATCCTGTTTTGCCGGATCGAATGGAACCATATGCGGACCAGCTATTGCCAGAAATCCAATCACTAGCAGCAGGGTGAACCCAAGCACTGCCATCTTGTTTTTTAGAACAGAAAGGATTGTTTCCTTCCACACGCTCATGCTCGGGCGCTGGATAGGGGCATGTCCCCTTTTTTCTGGTGATAAGGGGCGAAAAAGGGAATCATCCACGCGTTTAGCTTCCATCTTACTCCCCTCCACTCGTTAGTTTTATTCTTGGGTCGATATAGCGGTAAGATAAATCGATGATGAATAATGTCACGACCAGCAATACACTGAAGAAAATCGTTGTTCCCATGATGACTGGATAGTCCCGGTTGAAAATACTATCTACGAAGTAACGGCCGATGCCAGGAATTGCGAATATTTTCTCAATAACGAATGTTCCGGTAATTAAGGACACAAATAAAGGACCTATGAAAGAAATAACCGGCAGGATAGCATTTCGAATGCCATGCCTGATGACTAGCTGCGTTTTTGATAATCCTTTGGCGTCTGCTGTCTTGATATAGTTCTGGTTTGTCACTTCAAGCATGCTGGAACGCATAAAGCGCGCGATAACAGCAAGCGGTGTAGCAGCTAATGCTAACGTTGGTAAGATGGAATGCTGCCATGTTCCCCATGAAGCAACAGGCAACATGCCCCACTCTACGGCAAAATACTTGATTAACAGCGGAGCCAGGATAAAGCTCGGAACAGATATGCCGATTATCGCGATGAACATCGATGCATAATCGAGCACTTTGTTATGATTCAAAGCTGCTACGATCCCTAACAGCAATCCTAGAGCCAAGGCGATGACCAATGCCTGTAAGCCTAGTAAGGCGGATGCTGGTGCACCATCGGCGATGATGGAATTGACTGATCTTGTTTCGGATTGAATGGAGAATCCTAAATCGAATGTCACCAAATCCCTCATATACAGCACATACTGCACGGCTATTGGCTCATCCAGGTTGTATTTCGCCCTGATATTTTGCAATACTTCTTCCGGAAGCACGTCAGCGTCTGAAGCAAATGGATCACCTGGAATGAACTTCATGATCAAAAATGTCAAACTTGCAATGACCCAGATTGTCAGCAGCATGATAAGCAATCGTTTTACAATATACACGGATTCACCTCCACTATTTTTCTACCTGTCACACTTATGCATTCACACTGCCAAGCACGCCATTTGTCGCTGTCATCGCTATAATCACACAGCCCCACATATGCTTGTAAGCTGTGACAATATCATCACACGTAAAGCGGATGCTTCGCGGACCAGTCAGTTCCACGGTAGGAAGTGTTGTTGTCATCATGGCCTGCTGCGGTCCTTTGAACTCGATGTTAAAGGTGACAGGCCCTTCTACTGTTTGCGGCTTAAAGCTCTTGATGTCTTTAACCGCCAGTTCTGCTTTTTTGCGGATCTCTTTGCGGGCAACTTCTGGGTGAAGCAGCTCGGCTGCAAATCGGTCAACAGCTCGTTTTGTCACTGCACCTTTTACATCAGGCAATGTTTCTTGCACCTCTTTTACATACGCATCATCACCGCTGATGAAAATAGCTGGTACGTTAAAGCCGCCTGCTACTAGCGTGTTCATTTCCGTCTCGCCGACAACTCTGTCATTGATCTTCATTTCATTCACACAAATACCTGCCAGTGTATGGCTAATGACTGTACGTTCTGATCCAGCTTCACGTCCATGATGTCCAACGAACATAATGCCATCGAAGGTGTCATCCAAGCCTTCCAGCTGGCACATGACGCGGTTATTACCAGACACCAGCCTTGCACGCGGATCCAGCTCTTCTACCAGTATGTTGGACATATTGCCATGCCCATCGGCGATGACAACCTCTTTTGCTCCGCCATTATAGGCTCCTTCAATCGCAGCATTCACATCTGCTGTCATCAGCTTTCTGAAACGCTGGTATTCGGAATTCGTTTTTAACTGCTGATTGGTTGCAACACCTGAGATACCTTCCATATCTGCCGAAATAAATATTTTCATCATGACCCACCTTTGAATGATAATTATAAATTTTCTAACTAATTAACTTAAAAAAAAGCGTGCTCAGAAAGGAAACGTTGATTGTTCATCGACACTCTTCACAAAGGCTTTTACTAGATCCTTTGTTGCGATCAAGTCGCCCACGTCTACAAGTTCAATGCTGGAATGTGTATAACGGGAAGGAATCGATAATACACCTGTCGGAATGCCTTTGTTGGCGTATGTGACTGCACCGCCGTCTGTCCCAATCCCAGTGAATACTTCCAGCTGATAGGGGATGTCCTGCTCCTTAGCTAGCTGGACTAGCAGCTTCTTCATCGTGTTTGGCACAATCAAACTAGCATCCATTACTTTAATGCCTGTCCCTTTCCCTAAGCTGAGGGTCTGATCCATTGTTTGCTCAAACGTATCACTCACTGCCGTTGTATCGATTGCGATAGCGACGTCTGCATCAATATGTTCGGAGGCTGTTTTTGCCCCTCTCAATCCGACTTCTTCCTGAACTGTGAACAAGCAAATGAGCTCGCCTGCGAAATCCTGCTCTATTTCTTCTAAAACTTGCAGGATCACAGCACACCCTGCCCGATCATCCAGTGACTTGGCGCGGATTTTAGGTTTTTCAGAAGTCCCGAGAATCTGCAGTTCAGAACCCCAAGTGACAGGAGTTCCTACCTCTATGCCCATTTCCACTGCTTCTTGATAAGAGCTTGCACCAACATCTATGTATAGCTGACTATGCTTTCTCACCTTTTGCGCGTCATCAAATTTAGCAAAGTGTGCCGAAAGCGTTCCGATTACGCCATTGATATGCCCTTCCTCGCCTAGCACCTTTACCGGCTGGGCAATAAGATTGCGGTCATCGTTGCCGCCCAGCTTTTCAAAGCGAAGAAATCCGTTTGCTTCTATCTTTTTCACAATAAAGCCGACTTCATCCATATGAGCTGTTAACAGAATGGCTGGTCCTGGCTTCGCCCCTTTTTTCTTGGCGATGACATTGCCAATAGGATCTATTATCACTTCATCTGTCTTACTGGTTAGATAATCCTTTAGAAAATAACTAACCTCCTGCTCGTAGCCGCTTGGGCCCTGCAGGCTGGTCAGCTTCTTTACTAATTCAATCAAGCGAGCAGCTCCTTCCTAGAGATATTCGAATGTATTCTTGTAGTTTTCCAATTGAATGATCGTATTGATCTCCGTGATTCCTTCGATGCCGTCAAGCTTGAGCATACAGTCCTTTATGTCCTCCTGGCTCCGGACATTGATTTGAATCAGCAGCTGATAGCTACCGCTAGTCATCGTGATATAGCGAACTTCTTTTATCCTGCTGAGTGCTTCCCTTACCTTTGTGATCGTTCCTTGCTTTGTTTTTATTTGAATAATCGCTCCAGCTTTCAAACCAAGTGCGATTGGATTCACTACGCCTACTACTTCAATGATGTTGTGCTGTACTAAGTTTTTATAACGAAGTCTGATTGTTTTCTCCGTCACTTTTAATTCACTTGCTATTTCTGAAAATGCTAAGCGGCCATCCTTGGATAACATTCGGATAATACCGCGGTCCAGCTCATCGATTTGATACTCCACTAATCTTCCTACTTTCGGACTTTTCTACTATTATACTCCCCTTTTTGATACATAACCTTACATTGAAGAACATTTACAATATTCAATTATTGATTTACTATCGTAATTAGGAATTAGGTATAGAGGGTATTATATTGGATAAGTTTTCAGAAATCAATGATAATTTAGATATTTATGGAGGTTATTGTATGAAGGCCATAACAAATGTATCTGGCGTAGACGGAACAGGAAACACATTTAGAGATACAACTATTTTAATCAAGGACGGAAAATTCACTTCTATCGACGCATCCAGCATTCCTGAAGGTTATGAAATCATTGATGCTAGCGGCACATACTTCACCCCTGGATTAATTGATGTGCACACCCATTTGGGTGTGCATGAAGAAGGCATAGGAAAAGAAGGTCACGATTTTAATGAAACAAGCGCAGCAGCAACGCCACAGGTGCGCGCAATCGATGGAATAAACCCGCAAGATCGAGGATTTGAGGATGCCAGACGTTCGGGTGTTACGACAGTCCAGGTTATGCCTGGAAGTGCCAATGTCATTGGCGGGGAAATGTGTGTGTTAAAAACAACAGGGACAATCGTGGATGATATGGTCATCCGCAATCCTTCCGGTCTGAAAGCTGCAACAGGAGAAAATCCAAAACGTTTCCACGGTGATAAAGGAAGAATGCCTACGACTAGAATGGGTATCGCGGCCATTCTTCGCGAGAAATTTATTGAGGCGCAAACCTATCTGGAAGATCGTGAAGCTGGAAAAGCAGCCAGAAACCTAGGCTTAGAGCATATCGTCAAAGTATTAAATAAAGAAATACCCCTCCGCGTCCATGCCCACCGTGCGGATGATATCGTCACTGTTTTACGCTTGAAAAAGGAATTTGATATTGATTTAACGATTGAGCATTGTACCGAAGGACATCAAATCGCACCGTTCATCGCCAAACAAGCTATTCGTGTATCGGTAGGACCGACAATGACACCTCGCTCCAAAATAGAGCTTGCCGATAAAGGCTGGAACACACTGCTTGCCCTGGCAGAAGAGTCTGTCCCATTCTCCATCACGACCGATCACCCTGTCATTGCGATTGAGCATTTAATGACAAGTGCGATTTTAGCTGTTAAATACGGCTTGTCGGAAGAAGAGGCTCTTAAAGCCATTACACTAAATGCGGCGAAACATCTAGGCGTAGATGATAGAGTCGGTTCTGTTGAAGCTGGCAAGGATGCTGACTTTGTCCTCTGGACCGGCAACCCATTTGATTTGCGAAATAAAGCAGTGCAAACCTATATAAACGGCGAATTAGTATAAGAATGCACGGCAGGTTTCTTAATAGACCAGGCTTATATGGAGAAACTTGTCCCATATCATGACAAATAAATAGATGTCCCATGACAGGAGGCAGCAAACTATGACAGCAAACGGTCTTTCAGCACAAGATTTAGTCGAATTCTCCTTCTTATCGGATCCTCAGTTATCACCAGATGGCAATTGGGTTGTTTTCGTGAAGCGAGTAATCAACAAGAAAGAAAAATATCAATCAAATCTATTCCTGATGCACGTGGACTCAAAGGAAATCACACAATTTACCCAAGGTGATTTCTCAGATGTGCAGCCGAGATGGTCACCTGATGGACGATACATATTCTTTGTGTCTAATCGCTCCAAGAAGCAGCAAATATGGAAAATTGCTTTTAACGGTGGTGAAGCAAGTCAGGTTACCACTTTTAAAAGAGGTGCTTCTCAGCCTGTTTTGTCACCAGACGGAAAGAAGGCTATCGTTACCGTACCGTTAACCGCATCAGACGATCTGGAAGACAAGGAAGCTAAAAACGAAAAGACAGAGGAAAAACTAAAGCCATATATCACAACGAACCTGGTGTACAAGTCCGATGCAAAAGGCTTTTCAGACGAAACCTTCGATCATCTCGTATTGATAGAGTTGAAAACTGGTACAGTCACCTTACTAACAGATGGGCAATATAACCATCATTCGCCGGCATTTTCTCCAGATGGCTTGCATGTTGCATATAGTGCCAACCGTTCAGAGGATCCGGAGCAGACATTTTTCTCAGATATCTATCAGTTAGATTTAACTACAAATGATACAGAAAAACTTACGAACAGCGACAAACGATTCTATACACCAAACTACTCACCTGATGGAACAAAGCTCTCTTTATTGGGTGATGATATGGAATACACAGGAGCAACGCTCACTAGAGTCTGGACACTGGATCTTGCAACAAAAGAACTCTCCTGTTTAACGAGTGAATGGGATGTGGAGTGTCATGATGTCGCTATCAATGATATGGGCACAGGTGCTGCAAGTGCTGGCGCCGTCTGGAGCAAGACAAATGATGCCTTATTCTTCTTAGCAAGTGAACGAGGATCCACTAGCTTATATCAAGTGACGTTAGATAAAAACATCACCAAAGTTGTTGGCGGGAAACGCCAGGTTTACGCTTTTAGTACTGATAAGAATCAGGAGCGGTTTGTGTACGCTGTCAGCCAATCAGCCGCTATTCCTGGCGACTTATTTGTGTCAACCTTATCAGGCGATGACGAGCAGCGCTTAACAGCTGTGAACGAGCACTTGCTGCAAACGAAAACATTATCGGCTCCAGAGGATTTTCGTTTTAAAGCAAATGATGGAACCGAACTGCAAGGCTGGATCATGAAACCAGTTGGCTTCCAAGAAGGCGGAACGTATCCGCTTGTCTTAGAGATTCATGGCGGCCCGCATGCGATGTACAGTCATGCTTTTATGCACGAGTTTCAAGTTCTTGCTGGCAAAGGCTATGGTGTCCTGTTCATGAACCCAAGAGGAAGTCATGGCTATGGGCAGCAGTTTGTCGATGCAGTGCGCGGTGATTATGGCGGCATTGACTATGACGACGTGATGGGCGCTGTAGATTATGCTTTGGAGAATTATGGCTGGATTGATTCTTCCCGTTTAGGTGTTACTGGCGGAAGCTATGGCGGCTTCATGACGAATTGGATCGTCGGCCATACAAATAAGTTTAAAGCGGCCGTTACACAGCGTTCGATCAGTAACTGGCTCAGCTTCTATGGTGTGAGTGATATCGGCTACTACTTCACCGAATGGGAACACAAAACAACTGTGATGGAAGACCCCGAGGAGCTGTGGAGAATCTCTCCGCTCCGTTATGTAAAAGATGTGGAAACACCACTGCTTATTTTGCATAGCGAAAACGATTATCGCTGCCCGATTGAACAAGCCGAACAGCTGTATATCGCATTAAAGCAGCAAAAGAAACCTACACGTTTTGTACGTTTCCCAGAATCAAATCATGAGCTGTCCCGAAGCGGAGATCCAGGTTTGCGCATTATTCGTCTTACTGAAATAACGAACTGGTTCGATCAGTATTTGAAATAAAAAGGAGAATTAGATTTGAACATCTTACTCACAGGATTTGAAGCTTTTTTAGGGATGACATCAAATCCTACAGAAGTGATTGTACGCAGCTTGGACGGAGAAACGATAAATGGGAAAAGGATAATCGGCAAGGTGCTCCCTGTAGATTTCAAGAAAACGTCCAGCGTTATCATAGAACATATCGACGAATACCAGCCTTCTGCTGTCATTTCTCTAGGACTGGCAGCTGGCAGAAATAGAATCACCCCAGAAAGAATCGCGATAAACTGCATGGATGGAGAAGCAGACAATGCTGGAAATCAGTATGACGGGCAAAAGATATTTGAGGATGCACCTGATGCCTACTTCTCGACCTTGTCTATTAAAGATATGGTGGCGAAACTGCTGGAACATAATCTGCCAGCGAAGATTTCTAACACTGCTGGCACCTATTTGTGCAATCAAACGATGTACACCGTCAGACATCACATCGAAACAAATAAGCTGGATATGATCTCAGGATTCGTGCATATACCAGCACATCATGAATTGGCATTGAGCAACCCTAAGCTGCCTTCTTGGTCAGTGAAGGATTTGGAAGAAGCGGTGCGAGTTATTATTGGAGCAGTTTAAAATTCGTTGTAGAACTATAAAGTTTGGACAGAGATGTTATTAACAGATAAAGCTCCTCCTGCTATACAGGAGGGGCTTTTACTTGTACATATACTCTCTATTCAACTGCCTCTTTGTTATTATGATATTTTTTAAAATTATCTGTCCATTCACTAGATAATTGTGCTACTATACTCCCATTAATATTTTTTGATTTGAATAGGAGTTGCATCATGTCACAAGAACACTGGAAATCCAAATTAGGTTTTATATTGGCAGCTGCTGGTTCTGCCATCGGCTTGGGAGCCATCTGGAAATTCCCGTATATCGCAGGTACTGGCGGAGGCGGCGCATTCTTTCTAATCTTTTTGCTTTTTACTGTCATACTTGGCGCGCCGCTTTTGATAGGGGAGTTTATCATTGGCCGCAGAACAAAGCTTGATGCTGTATCTGCTTATCAAAAGATTGCACCTGGGTCATTCTGGACTGTCATCGGCAGACTGGGTGTCGTTACTTGCTTTATTTTATTATCCTTTTACAGCGTTGTTGGCGGCTGGATTATTATTTATCTATTTGAAGCAATCCGCGGCAGCCTCAATGGGCTCTCACAGGATGGTTATGGCACGTTATTTAATGACATCATCTCTAACCCTGGCCCGACACTCTTCGCTCAGTTTCTTTTTATGCTGATTGCCATCCTTGTGGTTGCTAAAGGGGTGCAAAAAGGGATTGAAGTAACAAGTAAAATCATGATGCCGGCGCTGTTTCTTTTATTCCTTATCTTAGTCATTCGCTCTGTCAGCCTGGATGGCTCAATGGAAGGAATTAAGTTCCTGCTGGTTCCTGATTTTTCTAATCTGACATCTGAGTCCGTATTATTCGCACTTGGGCAAGCATTTTTCACCCTATCCGTCGGTGTATCCGTCATGGTTACTTATGCTTCCTACTTGCCAAAGACGCAGCATCTACCGCAAGCGACTTTTTCCATCATTATTATTAATATTTTTGTAGCACTTTTAGCAGGCTTAGCTATCTTCCCTGGAGTATTCTCCTTTGGGCTGGAACCTGATGCTGGCCCGGTACTGATCTTTGCTGTCTTGCCAGCGGTATTCAGCAACATGCAATTCGGTACCCTATTCTTCATCATCTTCCTGCTATTATTCTTATTTGCAGCTTTAACCTCTGCCTTCTCTATGCTGGAGATCTTTGTGGCTGCCACGACAAAAAAAGACAACACCAAGCGCACAAAACGATCATGGCAGCTCGGCATGTTGATTTTCTTGGTCGGAATTCCGTCCTGTCTGTCATATGGCGTGCTGTCTGACTTCCTTATATTCGACAAGACAATATTTGACTTGTTCGATTATACAGTCAGCAATATATTAATGCCCTTGGGAGCATTGCTTATTTCACTCTTTGTCCCGCTAAAAATAAAGAAAAGCGAGCTTTTTGAAGAATTGGCTCTTGGATCGAATGTTGGCAGGAGCTTCTTTAATGTCTGGTATTATTTATTAAAATATGTCACGCCAATCGCTATTATTATTGTCTTTTTAGATGTGCTTGGGCTTTGGGATTTTATTTTTGGATTATTTTCATAAGTGGATAGTTGAGAGGACGTAGGTTTACGTCCTCTTTGTTTATGTATCCAATCTCCAAATCTAAGCAGAAACGAAGAAGGCGGGTATGTCTATATGCTTGTTGATTTCACTTCATATGAAACAGAGCCCCTTCTGCTTTCACAGAAAAGGCTCATAAACTCTGATTATATTGTTTTATCTTTTAGAGGTATCATTCTGAGAGTCTCGTGTCGCTCTCAATCAACTATTTTTGTCCCATGAACTTCTCTAACATTCAGTTCAGAAGTGATAAAGTTAAGGTTTTTACTAGAAATTCCTCCACCAGGAAGGATAATGATCCTGTCATTTGCATGCTCAATATATTCCTTCAACCTGGCTAGATTATCTTCGACTCTCGTATCTAACGGGCCTCCATGGGTTAGGATTCGGTGTACCCCGTGTTCCACCAGCCAATCAATCGCTTTAAGCTGATTTTCAGGGCTTATATGGTCAAACGCCATGTGAAAGGTTATCTCCAGTCCTTTTGCTACATCCAATAAAGGGATCATAGCGTCTTCATCAATCCAGCCAGTATCATTTAAGCAACCCAGTACCACGCCATCTGATCCTAATTCCTTTAAATGGACAAGATCTCGCTTCATCATGTCCACTTCCTCTTTACTAAAAACAAAATTTCCGCCTCTTGGTCTAATCATGCTCATAACCTTAATGTCTTTACCATGGCAATAATTGATAGTTACTTCAGCTACACCGTGACTTACGGTTGTCCCCCCAGCTGCAAGGTTATCGCAAAGTTCAACCCTGTCAGCACCTTTAGCGATAACTTCGGGGACATTCGTAAAATTCTCTACACAGACTTCTTTAAGCATATGTATACCCACCTTACCTATGATATGGCTTGCTGTGTTTCAATAGTATTATCTCAGCCTTATTGGTAATTAACAAACGCTGGTGCAGGATCTAGTTCCAGAACCTCTTCCGGTGTCATGACAGGTTCGTCTTTCTTATAAAACACCTTGAATCCTCCATATTGGATAGGCTGATTATGTACAAGCTGATGATACCCAGATCGTTTTAAAGCTGCAATGCCGTGGCCATCATTATTCAGCACCACTTCCACGTTTTCTGCGGGATGGATGGCTTCTTTATTGTTGATGATGATGTCTGCAAATTGGTGGACAATGACAACCTTGTCAGGAAGTCCATTCTCAGATGCTAGATTTGATACATAATCGATAGCTTCTTGTACATTCTCGCCATCAACATGCCCCAAATCTTCTCCGGGAATTTGCCCCTCTTTCACATGAAATTCCGTATCAATAGCTAAGTGGACATAAGGCAATTTCAAATATTTCTCCAATGACTTCACTTGATTCTTAATATTGTCTCGTCCCAATTGAACATCGAGGATCAGCAAAGCATCGTTCTCTTCGGCTAACTTCGCATATCTTTCAATATCCTCATTAGCTGTCGCATGCATATAAAGCCCATCCTCCCCAGGGTTTCGCTGGGCAACCGTTGCGATTAATTCGATAGCTGGGATAGCCGGTCTCTCAGGATCCAGTTCGGAATAAGCCTTGGTTTGGTCCTTCAATTTCTTCATTAATTCCTCTGGGCTGTACTCTCCCAGAATCCCCATGCTAGTAGAATCAGGATGACCATAATAAGAAACGATTCTATTTTTCTGAAGCGGTCCATCTGTTTCATCTTCCGTACCTTTTTCCAAGGTTTGACCTAAAGGAACGCTCCTCTCCGTATCATCCCCATGCGCCTCTGTTTTTGGCATTTCCGCCAGCTGTGTTTCTGTATAATGACTTTCCAGCGGTTGAGCCTCCTCAGAAGGTTTAATAGCTTGATAGCTAGGCTGAGACGCAGGTTCTGAAGAAGTTGCTGCCTGCTCATCCGAGCTCACCTCTGACTTTTCTTTTGACTTCGGCTCTTGGTCTTGTGTATTTGCTTCCTGCGAACAGCCTGCTAATAATAAAGCCGGAATGACTGCAAGGCTAGCGCCTGCCATAATTAACTTTTTCATATTATCCCACCTGTGTTAAAAGTATTTCTTTGCTGGAAGAGTGTTTTACATCAAACAATGAAATCTTACATTATATATGTAAAAGTCGAAAGGTGCCTTTTACACTTACCACCTTCATAAATTAATAAACACCTTTTAGATCTCTATTAAAAGTCAATATTCTACAAGAGAGCCCTAACCTCATGTGTTACATTAAATATTAGAGATCACTAGGAGGTTTTTCTTATGGGACAAGAGGAAAGAACGGTATGCTTCGACCACGATTTAAAAATAGAAGCATATCGTTTTGAAGGAATCATGCAGAAATTCCCGAACCACTTCCATGAATATTATGTGATTGGTTTTATAGAGAAAGGGCAACGAAGACTATTATGTAAGAAGAAAGAATATGTAATAGGTGCCGGTGATATTATATTTTTCAACCCCTTTGACAATCATGCTTGTGAATCAATTGATAACCAAACTCTAGACTATCGCTGCTTGAATATCACACCTGAAATCATGCAAAAAGTGACAAAAGAGATTACAGGGCAGGATTATCTCCCAAACTTTATTTCTCCTGTTGCCTACCAAAGTGAAAAAGCAAAATTATTACATAATCTCCACCAAATGATCATGGACGAAATATCAGATTTTGAGAAAGAAGAAACTTTTTATTTTCTTATTCAACAGCTTATTGAAGAATATACCGAAGCCATTGAAGATGACCCAAAAGCTATGAAACAAGAAATCGAAAATATCTGTCGCTATCTGGAAGAACATTATGCGGAACATATTGCATTAAAAGATTTAGCAAAAATAGCGAATATGAACAAATATTCTTTATTACGTTCCTTTACTAGATTTAGAGGTATAACCCCACATCGTTACTTGCAAACAGTTCGTATTAATGAAGCAAAAAAACGATTGGAACAAGGAGTAAAACCAGTAGATACCGCAATAGAGACAGGTTTTGCAGATCAGAGTCATTTTAGCAATTCCTTTTTAGCTTATATTGGATTAACGCCCGGTCAATACAGGAATATTTTTATTTCGAATGACAGATAATCCGCTATAAAAAAATTAAAAAGTAAACTGAGAAAACAAGGAGTGAATGTTTTATGTCTAGTGAAGAGATTCGCTTTTCAAAAGCTCTCAAGTCGATTGCTAGAGACCAAGAAATAAAAGCCTATCTTCAAAATTCAGAAGAGCTTTATCCCTTTCTCATTAAAGGTGCAGACCGTTTTGTAGCTGGAGAAACACGCAGGGAAGGAATGAGCCGTGTCATAAGCCTTTATAATAAAGGCTATCAGGTTTCATTGGAGTTTATCGGCGAAAACACAACGTCTAAAAAAGAATGTATGATTGCCAAAAATGAATTTATAGAATTAATAAAAGATCTAGGAAATAATCAACTGGCGGCTACCGTATCATTAGATCTATCTCATATCGGGATGATGATTTCTGAGAAGATTGCATTTGCTAATTTAGAAGAGTTAGCAAATGAAGCACAAAAGCGTAATATTCAACTTATGATAAGTATGGAAGAATCGCAAAAAACAGATACGATTTTATCACTATATAAAAGGATATCGAAAATTTTCTCAAATGTTGGGATAACATTACAAGTTCATTTGAAGCGTTCATACAATGACCTTAATGACCTACTGAAAACGACTGGCAGAATACGTTTAGTAAAGGGAGCTTATCAAGAGCCGGAAGGTATATATATACCAAGATCCGAGGAGTTAAATACACGGTATTCAGAATTTGTATCCAAGTGTATCGATAGTAATCATCCATTGTCTATTGCTACACATGATGAAAGTTTATTGATGGACCTAAAAGCGAAGGGTTTTCTTTATAGTCCGAATGTTGAAGTAGAGATGCTGGATGGGGTTCAGTCTGACCTTTTAAAATCATTAAAAGAGGATAATATCCAGGCTAAAGTTTACGTAACATACGGCAGTGAGTGGTATTTGTATTTAGTTCATCGGATTGCTGAGTATCCTCCGAATATATATACTTTTATATCAGATATTATTGAACAAAATAATGATAGAGAGAAAAATGCTTACTAAACAAAAACTTTTTTCTATTGTTCCTTTGTATATTAGGAACAACAAAGATCTGGTGTTCAGAATTATAAGTTGAAGATTCAATGGTTACTCTGCAGTAACACATAGGGTATTTGAATAACTGTCCTGTCTTCCATTGCTTCGATGGTAATTGTAGAGGGCTCCCTTTTAATCATACAGGCAGCAAAGTCTTTTTCTAAGGTAAAGGCTACATTATATTCCCTGCCGTCAGTCAACAAACAGCCCCTTCTGCTCTCACAGAAAGGGCTTTTCTCTTTCAATAGGATGTGATTTGCTAGTTTTTTATCAGTTTCACTCAATCTTTAAAACAATACCTGTACAGTTATGCAGAGTGGACTTAATTATGACGATTTTTTTCTCCCCATTCACATAATTGCTCCAAAACAGGTAATAGCGTTTCTGCTTTAGGGGTGAGACTGTACTCCACTTTAGGAGGAATTTGAGGATATTCTTTTCGTCTGACCATCCCATCTGCTTCCAATTCTTTAAGCTGGGAACTCAACATCTTAAAAGTGATTGGCTCTAGCTTTCTTTTCATTTCATTAAAACGAACGGGTTGATTTTCTGCCAATAGGTAAAGGATGAGCATTTTCCACTTACCTCCAACAACGGAAAGTGTATAACCAAAAGGCGTCTCCCGGACATTCCCCTTCTCTTTATAATCGGCCATTCCCATATGAACACTATCCTTTCCGGTAGTATCTATCAAAAAAGTGCGTACTATTTTCCCTTTTCTATTCATTTTATACTTACCTTAGTTCTAATAAAAGGAGAGAAAAATATGAAGGATATCAAAACATATAACCATGACCTTTGGGATCATGGTATCAGTCAAGGCTACAGCGTGAACGGTACGATTTACGTTTCAGGCCAATTTTCACATAATGAGGACGGCACATTCATTGGCGAGGATAATATCGAAGCACAGACGCGACAAACACTCGAAAACCTTGATCGTGTACTAAAGGAATTTGATGTCACAAAGTCCAACCTTGCTTATGTGGAAGTCTATCTAACTAATCCTCAAGAGCATACTGAGTCCGTTATTACCCTTTTCAAGGAATATCTAGATACTCATCGTCCAGCAGGCAGCCTCATCGGCGTCACCTACCTGGCATTTCCGGAGCAGTTGATCGAAATCTCTGCTATCGCACACACCGATTAAATAAGCTGTATTATATTCTATGAATGTGTTGTGAATTATGTATTACTTTTCATCGAGAAGAGACTGGAATAAAAGCATTCCAACAAAAAGAAAACCCGACCTATGTTACAAATCTGTATGGGCAGATTTGCATTAGATCGGGTTTCTGGTTTACTGTTCTTATTTATTTCAACTGCTGGTAAGAGGCCAACCGATGAATATGCACTGCCAGATACGCAAGCTCTTCCTTCGGCAGCATTGTACCGTGGACTTGTGAGATGTAGTTCTCGATCTTGAAGGCGATGTCCATGGCTTGCGGGTACAGATTGGCAATTTGTTCGAACAATAGATTTTCTGGGTCGTCGAGCATGCTGTCGGCGTAGAAGCGCTCGACGAAGAATTTCACGTGCGTGATGAAGCGGCCGTAATGGATGTTGTCGGTGTCCATTTTGATTTGCAGGGCGTAGCGGACTAGGTTGACGATGCCGCCGATCATTTTTGCATATTTCATCCCGTCGTTCGATTCCTGCTTTTCGCCTTGGGCATTGATCAAATGGAAGGCAATATTGGCTGCTTCCTCTTTCGGCAGCTCGATCTGAAACTGCTTGTTAATCAGCTTCAAGGCATACGTGCCAACCTCAAATTCTTCCTGGTAGAAATTCTTGATTTCCCAGAACACTCTATTTGTGATATTGATATTCTTTTTATAGCGTTCGACCGCGAAATGCAAATGGTCCATTAGCGTGAAATAGATACCTGTGTTAAGCTTTGTGCCGAGCTGCTGTTCGGCATGCTGGACAATTTGCTGTGTCAGGTCGATAAATGCTTGCGGAATGGAATCCAGCAGGCGCAGGAACTCTTTGGCTTTGGCATTTTCAATCGGCATGAAAGTCTGGTCAGCTTGGTCCTCTTTGATGATGCTGCCGGCTTTTTGGCCATAGCCGATTCCTTTGCCGAATAGGATATATTCTTGTCTTTCCTCGCCCTCCACCAGCACGACGCTGGAATTGAGCACTTTTTTGATCTTAATCATCGGCCTCACCTATCCTCTGCGGTGTATCTATCAGTCGAGGTCTTCCCCATTGCTTTCAATCACTTTTTTGTACCAATAGAAGGAGTCTTTACGCTTACGTTCGAGCGTGCCATTGCCTTCGTCATCTTGATCTACGTAGATGAAGCCATAGCGCTTCGACATTTGGGATGTGCCGGCACTGATGATATCAATCGGGCCCCAGCTCGTGTAGCCGAACAGCTCAACACCTTCTTCAACAGCTTCCTTCATTTGACGGAAATGCTCACGGAAGTAGTCGACGCGATAATCGTCATGAATACTGCCGTCGCTTTCGACTTCGTCCTTGGCGCCCATGCCGTTTTCAACGATGATCAGTGGCAGTCTATAACGATCATACAGCTCGAGCAAACTGATTTTCAATCCGATCGGGTCGATTTGCCAGCCCCAGTCAGTAGCCGGAAGATAAGGGTTCTTCACTCCTCTTACTGTGTTACCAGCAGTCTTCTCCAGGCCATCTTCTACTGACTCTGTCAGGGACATGTAGTAGCTGAAGGAAAGATAGTCTACTGTATTCTCTTTCAGAATCTCCAAGTCGCCTTCTTCCATTTGAATGTGGATACCTTTACGCTCCAGCTTCTTCAATGTCAGGCGCGGATACTCTCCGAATACCTGTACATCAGCATAGAAGTAGTTCTGCAGGTTCTTCTTAAGCGTGATTTCCACATCTTCTGGCTTACAAGTGTTGGGATATGTCGTAAGCTTTGTCAGCATACAGCCGACCTGACTGCCAGGGATGATCTCGTGGCAGTCTTTTGTAACTAGAGCAGATGCAACGAACTGGTGATGCAGCGCCTGATATACCTGTTCTTCTTCCTTACCTTCCGGGCAGCGGTCTGGAATAATGCCTGCAGTTGTGAACGGATGGCGGTTGATACTGTCGATTTCGTTGAAAGTAAGCCAGTACTTCACGTAATCTTTATAGCGGTTGAAGCACACATTGGAGAAGCGGACAAAGTCATCAATCACTTTGCGCTCGACCCAGCCGTTATACTTCACACTGAGTGCCAATGGCATTTCGTAGTGGGATAGCGTTACTATCGGCTCGATATTGTACTTTTTCATTTCTTTAAACAGGTTGTCATAGAACTCCAGACCTTTTTCGTTCGGCTCTTGTTCTTCTCCTGTTGGGAAGATACGGCTCCAGGCGATGGAGACACGCAGTGCTTTAAAACCCATTTCAGCGAATAGTGCCAAATCCTCTTTGTAATGATGATAGAAATCGATACCGCGGCGCTTCGGATAATATTTATCAGTCGGATCATCCATTGCTTTTTGAACAACATCTGAGCTAATTGCTACGTGGCCTTCATAATCATCAAGACTCAGGTCGGAACGGTAGCTCGCTACATCCGCTACGCTCATTCCTCTGCCGTCTACATTCCAAGCACCCTCTGCCTGATTGGCGGCAATAGCGCCGCCCCATAAGAAATCTTTAGAAAATGTCATCTGTTTCAGCCTCCTAGTTGGGTAATGACCATCAGCTTATCCTGACGGGTAACGTTTTCTTGTTTGTTGATTTGAACATTATATTTGTCTGTATTGGTGATGATTGCGAGTGTGACAGGATCAAAGCCGGCTGCTTTGATTTTCTCTAGATCAAAAGTGAGCAGCACATCGCCTGCTTTTACTTGATCTCCGACTTTGACCTGCGGTGTGAAGTGCTCGCCGCCAAGCTGTACCGTGTTCAGTCCCACGTGGAACAATATTTCTGCACCTGTCTCTGTTTTCATGCCAAGTGCATGACTTGTTTCGAATATCATTGAGATCTCGCCGTCCACCGGAGCATATAGTTCACCTTTAGAAGGGACAACTGCGATTCCATCACCCATTGCTTTGGAAGAAAATACTTCATCCTGCACTTGTGACAGCGGTATCATTTTGCCGGCTACTGGGCTGGTGAAAGTTTCCCCTCGGCCGATTTTCTCAGCAAATTTCTCTTCTTCTGGCTGTACTTGTTCTTTGTCTTTGCCGAGAATGAAGGCAGCAATGAATGCAACTGCGAAAGATAATACGAATCCGATTGCTGCGTACAGAATGTTACGCGGCAGATCTTCAGATAGGAACATACTCATGCTGGCAAGTCCTGGACCAACGACAACGAATGCCTGCAATCCAACGATTCCGACAAATGTACCGCCTACGAATGCTCCTATCATAACACTCGCGAGTACCTTTTTGTTTTGCAATGTAACACCGTATAGTGCAGGCTCTGTGATTCCGAAGAATGCTGAGATACCAGCAGATACAGCCGTTGTACGAAGCCGTTTATCTTTGGTACGCAATGCGATGGCAAAGCAGGCACCGCTTTCCGCGATGTTATGCGCAAGAGAAGCTGGCATGTAAAGTGCTTCACGGCCAGTGCCACTCAATGTAGTCAGTGCGTAAGGCAGCAATGCTTTGTGCATTCCCATTGCAACCATGAATGGCAGCACACAGGCGAGCAACGCAACTGCAAGCCAGCCAACATATTCATACACCCAAAGGATGACGGCAGCGAAGCCTTGACCAAATGTGTAACCAGCAGGTCCGAGCAATAGCAGCGCAATCGGCACTGTAATTACTAGTGACATCATCGGTACGAAGAAAATCCGAATCGGTTTTGGTGAGAAACGTGTGAACAGCTTCTCCATCTGTGCATAAAACAGGACAGTAAGAATTGCCGGGAATACTTGATATGCATAAGCGATATTTTGCAGGTTGAATGAAAACAGCTGTGCACCTTCTGTGAGCATCGTTGTCATGTTCGGCAAAATCAGGGCGCCGACTGCTGATAACGCAACTAACGGATTAACCTTCAGTTTATTTGCCGTTGTTACTGCTACTAGCAATGGCAGGAAGTACAAGGGTGCATCCCCGACCATGTTCAGTATCTGATATGTCTGGCTTTCGGTTTCCAGGACTCCCATCAAAGCAAGCAAGAGTAAAAGTGACTTCAGGATACCGCCGCCTGCGATAGCTGGTACTAACGGCTGGAACACACCGACAATAAAATCAAGAATGGTTGCGCCGATCTTTTTCTTCTCTTTTGGCTGATCAGCAGCTTCCTCCCCGCCAACATCCCCAATAAGCTTCTGGAGCTCATTGTATACCTCCACCACATCATTACCGATAACAACCTGGCATTGCGCTGTCATGCGAACAGCGATGACACCTGGCGTACTTTCCAGCGCCTTGATATCTGCCTTCTTGTTATCGACGAGCGAGAAACGCAGACGCGTCGAGCAATGCCCAAGATGCGCGATATTCTCCTTGCCCCCAATATGCTGCAAAACGTCTGTTGCGACTTGTTTGTAATCCATCCCTAACCCTCTCTTTCTCGATGCGACGGGTAGAAAGAAAACAAAAAAGGACCTAATACGGCAAATGAATACATCTTGCCGAATTAGATCCTGCCTGCATTACCAGTCACATGTCTAATGGTTTTATTTAACTGACTTCAGTATAAAATATAAAAATGTAAGCGTCAACATTTTGTTGTGATAATTATAAATATGTTTTGTTTAACTGGAAAACTCAAGCACAGCGTTTTCACTCAACTGTAAGGATACCCAAGGTTTTAGTGGGAAATAATAGTAATAATGAGTTAGGAAAAGGATGTGCTTTATTTGGATTTTATACAAAGCCAGCAAACACTTACAACTTTAGAGTGGGTGCTTCGAGCAGTCGTATCATTTGTCTTTTTACTGATTGTCGCTAAAGTTCTTGGTCAGCGGTCTATTTCACAGCTTCGGCTTCTTGATTTTGTTATTGCATTAGTTGTTGGAAATATTATTGCCCACCCTTTATCAGATGAAGAGCTTGGCCTCAAAGGATCCATCGTTACAACTATTGTATTGGTGCTGTTATATCTGGGCGGAATATTTCTTATCTTGAGATGGCCTTGGTTTCGTAATTTGATCAATCATAAGCCGATCCCGATTGTGAAAGAAGGAAAGATCCTTTATGAAGGCTTACGGCATGCAAGAATATCGATCGATGTATTATTAGAAGAATTACGGCAAGGCAAAGTGGAGGATGTAAAGAAAGTGGCCCTAGCACTTTGGGAGGCTGAAGGAAGAATATCGTTCTTTCTGGACCCTAAATATGAACCGATCACACCAGAGACCATGCAAATAAACATGCAGCCTTTTTATCTCCCACGAACGATTATAAAGGACGGGAAAATTGTTTATGAAGAACTGAAAGAAACATCTAAGGATGAAGCGTGGGTTGTGTCCTATCTAAACAATACGTATCAGACTGAAGTAAAAGATGTATTGCTTGCCACAACTGATAAAAATGAAAATCTAAACGTATTCTTGTATCGCTAGCTTTAATGGTCGTATTTTTGACTATATAAAGGCAAGAAGCTGCAGTATCTATTAGGATACGGCAGCTTCTTTTAGTTCCATTTATTTCTTTTCTTTTCCTTCTTCATTTGTGGTCAATTCCTCCGAAAATTCCGTTACCAGGTTTTGAAGAGGCGGACCAAATGCTGCTTTCCTTCGATTGCGGGATTTTACAGCCAAGTAGATGAGTGTATAGAATACCACCATGACAATTCCTGAAATCAAGCCGGTTTCCTGTCCTGGAACAAAAGGCATACAAAGTAAAACGATAATCATACTTATTAAAGCAATCCAGGAATTATAGGGAAATCCCGGCATTTGGCAAATGCCATTCGGCGGACAGCCATGCTTTTTGCGGTGGCGGATATGGCTCGCCATAATGACGGCGTAAGTGAAGATCAATGCAAATCCCCCGGTGCTGATCAACACCAAATATGCCCTTGGAAATAGAAGGCCGAATCCCAGTCCCAGCAGCATGGCGAGTCCGGAAAACAGAATCCCGCGATAAGGAACATCTCCCTTGTCTCTCAGCCAGCTTGGCGCATGTCTCTCATCGGTCAGGGAGCGAATCATTCTGCCTAGTCCAAAGATGGCAGCCAGCATCGCCGATAAAATGGCTGAAATAAGAACAATGTTTATTGCAGTCCCTGCCCAGCCTATGCCCCAGCGATTAAGGGAAGCGACCATTGGACTGGTGTTTTCATTCAGTGATGCAGTTGGAATAAGCGGCAGCAATACAGCAGCATAGAGGACATAAAGACCAACCAGCGAAAAAACTGTATAACGGATCGCTTTGGGAATTGTTTCACGTGGATTCTCTGCTTCTGAGGCAGCAAGCCCGATAATTTCAAAACCTGCATAAGCAAAAACGATCAGCAGCATACTTCCGGCAAGTCCTCGAAGTCCGCCTGCCATCAGTGGTTCATCCGCCAGCGCCCCTGCCCCAACTGGTCCTGATCCCGGAAGCCATCCAAAGATCAACACAACAGCTGTAACGATAAAGAAGATGATGGCAAATATTTTCACACCAGAAAGCGCACTCTCCAGTTTTCCAAGCTTATCAGCACCCAATAAATTAATAAGCGTCACGCCAATAATAACGGATCCCCCGAGCAACGCAATCGAGATATTCGGGAACCACTGCCGGAACAAAATACTAATGGCAGTAGCTTCACTGGACATAGACAATATGGTGCCCGTCCAATAAAGCCAGCCAACTACAAACCCTGCCCCCTGCCCCAGGTTCTGGGCTGCAAAGGTGCTGAATGACCCCATAGAAGGATTGGCCACCGTCATCTCTGACAGAGCATACAAGATAAAGTAAACCAGCACACCCGCCAAAATATAAGCAATTATAATGGAAGGTCCCGCTGCCCGGATGGCTACCGACGAACCAAGGAAAAAGGAACCCCCTATTACGCTCCCCAACGCCATCATCGTTAACTGTGTAGCAGATAAACCTTTACCTTTTTTCTCCATGATTTTCTCCTCAAAGTCGTGATATGTGTAATTATTATCTGCTGTTATGAGGAAACAATTCTTGAAGAATTGGTGCAGGGAAAATAACGTCCATTATTAATGCCCCAGTTAATACTTGCGTGAATATCTGAAAATCATCTCCCTAAGATGAAAATCATCACCTTCAATTAACTCGGTAATCTTGTTACCCTAAATGAAAGCGCATTCAAAGATGGGAGGGAAAGCGATTCGTAACCTATAGGAAACCATGATTTTGGTGCAAACATGCAGGACAGTTTACGAATTAGCATTTCTAAAAAAGAGGAGGTTTTATATTGAAAGCTAAAAGATCACCACACATTTCCATATATCTTTTGATCATTTTTACTTTCTTATTAACATCTATCACTCCTAATATTACTAGTGCCAAAAAAATCAAGGAAGAAACTGAAATTAATAATTTAAAGGTTAATTACCAAGACAATCCTATAGGAGTGGAATCAGATGGCATACGGTTCAGCTGGTCGCTCTCTTCTAATGTTATAGGACTGAATCAGAAAGCATATCAGATAACCGTCAAAGACGAAAAAGGTAAAAGAGTTTGGGATAGTGGTGTTGTGAAAGATTCGAAATCGGTTGGTATTTCCTATAACGGTCGGGAGCTTGATTTGGAATCGCGCTATACCTGGTCTGTTGAAGTAACGCTTTCAAATGGAAAAGAAGTAAAATCGGATTCTGCCTATTTTGAGACAGGGACTGATTTTGGAAATGCAGACTGGATTTATCATAAACAGGAGGCTGAGGACTACTTCAAAGAAAATGTAGGCGCTTCTCTTAATGCAACCATAGAAGAAGGAGGCTTCACGCTGAATTGGGGCATGAAAAATAAGACAAACGGACTTGTATGGAGCTTTAATGGAACCAATCTTATACAGAGCGTAACTAAAGACGGGGTAACCAAACAGATTGGGACTGTAGATCTGAAGGACAGGATTTCATTAAAAGAGTCCTTTGATTTGGAGGTCTCAGCAAACTCAAAATCCATCAAAACCTACATCAATGGCGCTTTGGTAAATACAATTCCTAAAACCTACGCGATCGAAGGATCATATATTGCCCTGACAGCGAGCCCTGCATCCAGAAATACTCCAGCACAAAAGGCGAGCTTTAAGGATGTAGCTGTGACTTTGGATAAGAAGGAAGAGCCGATAACAGAGTTCAATGGAGGTACGCCAGATGATAAAGGCGCCCTAGTACTGAGCGGTACAACGGCTTACCAAAAGAATTACCAAGGCAAACCTGTACAGTACGAGGATGAATTAACCTCCATGCCTATGTTCCGAACAGAGAAGGATTTAAAAGGAAAGATTGATTCGGCCCGTTTATATATCACTTCATTAGGTGCTTATGAAGCTTATATTAATGGGAAAGAAGTAATGGTTACGAACGGAGATGGTACAAAACTGAACGATACATTTAACCCGGGTTGGACTGACTATCACAGTTACGTTAATTATCAGTCTTATGATGTTACCGACTATATGAAAGGAAACAGCGTGGCTTTAGGGGTTAAGGTTGGTACTGGCTGGTATGGCGGGCAGGCTGGTAGTAATGGCGGCGGTAATATTTACAATGAAATTGGTGACGATTTAGAGAAAGAACTAGCGCTTCTCTCAAAACTTGTTATTACCTATAAGAACGGGAAGCAAGAAGTCATCACTTCCAATCAAGATGAATGGAAAGTATCCACAGAAGGCCCGATTAAGCTTAATGATTTCTTTATCGGAGAAAACTATGATGCCCGTATGGAGGAAAATGTAGCTGGTTGGGATAATACTGGATTTGACGATTCTGACTGGAGTAAAGTAAACGAGTTTGATTATGATGGAGATCTTGTGGCTAGCAGTGAAGGTGCTGCATATATGCTGAAAGAAAACAAGATACAACCTGCACCAAATAAAGACACATTCATTTTTGATCCGAATGATATTGATTATTCCAACGAAGAATTGAAGCTAGGTGAAGTAAAACGCAAAAAAGTTGATCCGACAAAAGATATCAAACTCGCGAAAGGAAAAACGCTCATAGTGAATCTCGGTCAAAATATAGCTGGTGTTCCAGGTATCTCCGTCTCCGGGGCTGAAGGCACGACGGTCAGTATGCGCGGAGCTGAGATGCTTAATGATGGAAGAGATCACGAAAAGAGCAGTTTTGGGAGTGACGGGCCAAAAGGAACACTTTATTGGGCAGGTCTTACTCGCGGCAGGGAAAAAGATCAAAACTGGTATACAGACCACTATACCTTGAATGATAAGCGAGTACAGAATTACCTTCCAAGTTTCACGTTCCACGGCTTCCAGTATCTCGAAATCACAGCAACTGATGACATCGTTATACATGATGTGTATGGACAGCCAATCACGTCATCGACCAATCATACTTTATCGATTAAAACGAATAATGAAAATGTTAATAAATTGTTCCAGAATGCTCTTTGGGGACAAAAAAGTAACTTCTTATCGATACCTACCGATACGCCTGGACGGTCAGAGCGTTTAGGCTGGACAGGTGACATACAAGTATTTGGTGATACTGCTCTTTACAATTTTGACTCCGTTGCATTCTTGAACAATTACTTGGATATACTCAAGGATTATGCTAAGAACAATGATGGTTATATTGCAGATTATCTGCCGACCATTAACAAGGCTAACGCTACAAACGCAGGCTGGTCGGATGTTATTATTACGCTGCCATGGGATATTTATATGCACACTGGCGACATTACTGTTTTGGAAGAAACCTACGAGATAATGCAGAAGTACATGAAAAATGTCATGACTGACGGCATGAAAGCTACTTACGGGGATTGGGTTGCCATGGAAGGGACTGCTCCACAGTTCATGAGTGCCATGTACCAAGCACTGGATGCTCAGAGAATGGCGGAGATTGCTACACTGCTTGGTGAAACCAATGATGCTGAAATGTACACGGAAGAATCACAGCGCGTCATTGATTTGGCAACGGAGAAATACGTGGATGAAAACGATAATCTCCTTTCTGTCAGTGCTGACAACTTCAACCGTGGTTTCTTGATTGAACTATTCAAAGACAATTCCCAGACAAGTATCATTTGGGCACTTAAAATGGGAATGTATGACTCCGAAGAGCAAAAACAGAAGTTCATCGAAAATCTCTTGAAAAATATCGCTAATGAAAACCGTTCTGAAAGATACAATGCCGGTGAAAACACACTCTCTACAGGGTTCCTGGGTGTAAATGAGTTATTACCGGTGCTTACGGAAAATCAACTTTCTCCTAAAGCCTACGATATTTTACTACAAGATAATATGCCTTCCTGGCTGAATCATGTCAAGCTTGGTGGAACTACCACTTGGGAACGTTGGAATGCATATACAAGCGAGTACGGCTTTGATGATGCTGGTATGAACTCCTTCAACCATTACGCCTATGGCTCCGTAGTCGAGTGGATGGTGGAATATATGGCAGGTATACAAAAGGATGAGCAAAATCCAGGCTTCAAACACATTATCTTGCAGCCGACCATGGATACAGGTGAAAAGTATAATGACCAAAAACGTATTGATAGCGTAAAATCAGATTTCGACTCCTATTATGGAAAAGTAGTTTCCAATTGGAAATCTGACGATGGAAAATTGAAGTCTTACGAAGCGGTTGTTCCAGCAAATACTTCCGCGACACTTTATTTGCCAGTTGACGTTGACTCAATTGCGAAGGATATTCCAGGTGTTACGTACAAAGGAAATGAGGAACGCTCCGGCATTAAAGTAGCAGTATTCGAACTGCAAGCTGGCGGATATAAGTTCAGTGTGAATAAAGGAAAGCTTAAGGCAGAATTGATGGACGGATATGTAGTAGAAATAGCCAAAGGAAAAAGCGGCAAGTAAAATGATTTCCTCCCTATGCATACTAAATCCATCGTAAATCGCGGAAACAAAAAGAGAATATGAAAAAATCAAATGCCACATACCCAATCATTTACGTGGGTATGTGGCAATTTTGAATTCGAAGCGTATATTTTACTTTAAGTTCTTAACCCCAGTCTCCAGCATTTCCATCTGCAGCACAGTCTGTTCATCCGTAATGGTCTTATTTTTACCATTTATGACAGCTTCATATAAGTCGTCATAGACCCTGCCATAATCCCCATCTACAGATTTCACTTTTTCTTCGTGGATTGTACCGTCTTCATCAATGTAAGTCAGTACACCATAATGGTCTAATGTATCGACTCCAAAGTCCTTGTTTTCAGGCATATAAAATTGCTTCAAATGTTCTTCCTGACGATCTTTCGTTTGCTTGACAAAGCTTCCCTTTTTGCCATACAGAACAAAGCTTGGTCTTTCTTTCAGTCTGAAGTAACTGGATTTCACCGATACCTTTAGCGTGCCGTAATATAAATCCAAATCAAAATAATCATTCATTCTTCCTTGTCCCAATAATTGCCGTACATCATAGTGGACATGATCTGGCTTGCCAAAATAGCCGATAACCTGATCTAGTGTATGGCAGCCATGTCCATACAAATAGGATTCTGCAGGATCGAAGGAGTGTGCGGACTCAGGTACTTCAGGACGGAAATAGTCATAATGCATTTCCACTTCAAGCAATTCCCCTAGTTTACCCTCTTCAATTACCTTTTGAACGGTTAAGAAATCACTGTCAAACCGTCTGTTTTGATATGCCTGTACAACTAATCCTTTTTGTTTTGCCAGTGCAAATATTTCTTTCGCCTGTTCGGAGGTTTCCATAAATGGCTTTTCGACCAAGCAGTGTTTATTATGTTCCAATACTTGTTTGGCGTACTCAAAGTGGCTGTCATGTTTTGTACAAATCACAATAAGCTGGATGTCCTTGTCATGCAATAGTTCATCCAAATCAGAAGTGTAGGTTACTCCTGCAATCTTATCCCAATTATCACGATCTGGATTTCTTCTATATATTGTTTTGACCTTGATGTTCTCTCTTTGCAGAACGAATGGCAGATGATATCTGTTTGTGCTTTTCCCGTTTCCGATATAACCGATAGTAAGCATGAGCATCCTCCTAAAATGAATATATGTACTTTTTTATTGATTTGTCCTAGATTTCCATATTGTCGTATGAAAAAGTACCTCCTAGGATGGATAAGTTCATCATACCAGGAGGTACTTCTCAATTCATATAGAATTACTTATTACATCAAGCCGATAGCATGGAAGCCAATACCGATTGCGAACAATCCAAGGATCATGACAATCGGAGAAACTTTCTTTCTAAGCAGCCACATGCAAAGCAGTGTGATCAATAGACCTGCCAAACCAGGGATCAAGCTGTCCAAGTTATCTTGTAAAGTCGTTACACTGGTCTCGCTTAACGATCGGCCGGCAGCTTGCTGTTCCAGAGCCGTCCTGATGCCTTCCGAGCCTTCCGGTAATTCATCCCAATCGATATAAGCACCTTCGTCGAGCTGAACTTCAGATACAGTTGGCGCGAATGCAACGGATACCCACCTGTTTACGAGGGACCCTAATATGAACATCCCGAGTATCGAGGCGCCCTTGGTTATATCCTGCAGCAAGCCGCCAGATAAGTCTTCGGTGATTTTGGAACCAGCTTTGTAGCCAAGTTCCTGTGTATACCAAGTGAATCCCATACGAATGAGGTTCCATAAAACAAAGTAAAGAATTGGGCCGAGAATGTTACCAGTCAAAGCAAGAGAAGCAGCCAATGCACCAAGAATCGGTTTCACCGTGAACCAGAAGGTTGGATCCCCGATACCTGCCAATGGTCCCATCATTCCGACTTTAACACCTTGAATAGCCTTATCGTCAACTGGGGCACCATTAGCGCGTTCTTCTTCAAGCGCTAACGTTACTCCGATGATCGGTGAAGCAACATATGGATGTGTATTGAAAAATTCCAAGTGACGCTGCAATGCTGCAGCACGGTCTTCTTTCGTTTTATATAATCTTTTGATTGCGGGAATCATGGAAAATGCCCAGCCGCCGTTTTGCATACGCTCGTAGTTCCAGGAGCCTTGAATGAAAGTGGAACGCCACCAAATAGCAACGCGATCTTTTTTGGATAACTTCAATTGTTCAGCCATTTTTTCTCCTCCTCCTTTTTAATAGTCATCGATGATCTTGCCTAACGGATCGCCAGTGTTTCCGTTTCCGCCGCCACCTGAACCGCCTTGTTTCGTAAGTGCTAGATAAATAAGTGCAAGTGCTACACCGATACCGCCAAGACCCAAAAGTGTGATGGACGGGATTGTAGCTAATACAAAACCAATCGCGAAGAATGGCCATACTTCTCTTGTTGCCATCATGTTGATAACCATTGCATAACCAACCGCTACTACCATTCCTCCGCCGACTGCCAAACCGTCTGTCAGCCATGCTGGCATCGCTGTAAGCAAGTCTCTAACCGGCGCTGCGCCAATCGCTACAATCAATGCAGCCGGGATCGCAATACGCAGACCCTGCATGATGATTGCGATGATATGCCACATATCAATCTTTCGGAAGTTCCCTTCCTTTGCTGCTGCATCCATCAGATGCACAATACCTGTCGCCAGCGTTCGAACGATGATTGTCAAAAGCAAACCTGCAACTGCAAGTGGAACTGCAATCGCGATTGCAGAAGTAACACCTTCTTCACCTTGACCACCCAAAACTAAAATAATTGCAGATGCAACCGAGGCCAATGCAGCATCCGGTGCTACAGCTGCCCCAATGTTTGCCCAGCCTAAAGCGATCAGCTGAAGGGTTCCGCCCAGTATAAGACATGGAACTACTTCTCCTGTAACTAAGCCGATTAACGTACAGGCAATGATTGGCTGGTGGAAGTGGAATTCATCTAAGATTCCTTCGACACCGGCTAAAAATGCCACGATAACAACTAATATGATTTGAATCATCGTCAAATCCATGATCATTCATCCTCCTTTTTATCTGATTGTCAGGATTACCTTTGTTTGTTTAACTCTGCTTGAGCCCTTCTCAAAATCTCGTCCATATTGCCTTTGGAATCGCCAGGCACTTTACGTACATCGAATTTGAGACCCTTTTCTTTCAGCTTCGCGAACGTATCGATATCGTCCTGGCTGAAGGCAAGTACCTTATTCGGCTGCACTTTACCAGGTGAGTGGGCCATCGAACCAACATTGATTGTTTCGAGTGGTACGCCGCCTTCTACTGCTCTGAGCGCATCCTGCGGGTTCTCGAAGAGAAGCAGTGCGCGCTGACCGCCAAAGTGCTGATCATCCTTTGCAAGTTCGATCATCTTATTGACTGGAACAACGTGTGCTTTTACACCTGATGGAGCAGCCTGCTGGATCAACTTCTTACGAAGATCATCCTTTGCTACCTCATCAGAGACGACGATGATGCGTGTAGGATTTGTATTCTTCGTCCAAGCAGTCGCTACCTGACCGTGAAGCAAACGAGTATCGATCCGGGCCAATACGTAATCGAATGTACCAGGGGCACCCGCATTGGATGGTCCTGCCGCAGCAGCTGCAGCAGGAGCTGCTGGCTCTAATGCTTCCGGTTTCACTTGAACCGCTTCTTTCGCAGTGCTAAGAATTTTCGAAGCAATCTCATGCGCCGTCTCCATGGAGAAGCGCGATGCAAAAGCTTCAATCAGCATTGCCAGGTTTAAGCCAGCTACAATCGCCCATTTGTCCTCGTTCCCCTCAATCAAGCTGTTGGCTTGGTTGAAAGGAGTTCCACCCCAAAGATCGACTAAAAATAATACTTGATCCTTGTTGTCGAAAGAGGCGATTGCTTTTTCCATTTTTAACTTTACATCAGCAGGTCCTTCGCTTGGCATCAATGTAACAGCTTCCACATTTTTCTGTTCTCCGAAGATCATCGTCCCGGATTGCAAGATACCAGTAGCAAATTCACCATGCGTGGCAATGATAATCCCTACCATCTTTTTACCTCCTATTAGCATTATTGTTAAAGCTGGAATACACATGGTTCAGCTCGCCTAAAGCGATCACTTATTCGATGGAAAACGATAAAAAAGGCATGAGTAAAAAGCAGATTAATGGAAGATGTAGGTATAGAAGGACCCTTTACTTCGTTTTAATCCATGCTTTTTTACTCATGCCTGATCGAATCAGTAACACGTAAAAAATAATTGCGATAGCTATTTAATTTTATCTTGCAAGCGCTTTAATTATGCATTAAAAAAATAAAGCACTTGAGTTCTTTAGTGAGCTTCCAAAAATATTGTAGCACACCATTTTTCCCCTTACAAGACTATTAAGTCAAAAATTTAGTTCATTCTGACCAGATAACAATTTTAGATATTGTTACTTTTTAACTTTACTTTTTATCCCACGCTTGATGACATCAAAGAATCCTAATGATTTCACCATATGATTCGGATCGACATATTCACGAATCGCTCGGAAAACTCTTTTTGGATCTTTAGAAGAAAATGTATATGTCCCGTTACGTTTCGTTTTGATGGCATAACGCGGAATCCATTTCCCTTTCAACAGAACAGAAGCTATCACAAGATCAACTTCTTCCCAAGGAATCTGAATAAACTTACGCGCATCACGATTATTAAAGAATTCAAATCCTTTATCTCCGATCATGATCTTCCCATATTCCGACATTTTATGTGAGGTTGCATCAACAACTAGATCGACTTTTGTATTGATTGACTGAACCATTTGATCTCCCCCAATTCTTTTACTAATGATAATTATACATGCAATGCTAGTTTATGCAAAAAGTACTTCAAACTATGGTGAAGCAATACAAGGCCAATGCTATAATGGAATCTATATGGAAAAAAAGGAGACGAAGAACAATATGACTAAAAAAAGGAAGAAAAGACGTGCACTGCTTCCTTTCCGTCTTAATATTTTATTCGGGATTGTTTTCCTGCTATTCTCTGCCTTAGTTCTGCAGCTTGGAGTTGTACAAATCATCAATGGCGAAGAACATCAGGCAGTGTTGGAAGAGACAACGAATGATATCGCTGAGATTTCAGTTCCGCGCGGTATGATATATGACAGTGGAGGAAATGTAATAGTAGGGAATGAACCAGTATATTCGATTACATACACCCCGCCAAAGAACGGAGACCCTGCTGACAAGCGGCTAGATATCGCCACCAAACTCGCCGGCATCATTAAAATGGAAGATAAATCCACAGAAAAAATCTCTGAGCGTGAATACAAGGAATATTGGTTCTTATTGAATACAGAAGAAGCGAATAAACGCATAACCGCTTCTGAAAAAGCATCACTAGATGATACGGAAGTGTACGACACAACACTTGAGCGTATTACAGAGAAAGATTATAAAGAGCTTGAAAATGATGAGAATGCGAAACAGATCATTGCCATCAAGCGTGAGCTGGATAGTGCGACCGAACTTGTTCCACATGTCATCAAGAACAAGGACGTAAGTGAAAGGGAATATGCGACGATTGCTGAGAATATGGGTGACATGTCCGGTATCAATGTGACAATCGATTGGATACGTCATTATCCGTATGACGGTTCTCTTCAAGGTATTCTTGGCAGTATCAAGACTGGTATCCCAGAAGGAGAAAAGGATTATTATCAATCACGTAACTATCAATTGAACGACCGGATCGGCACAAGTGGTCTGGAGATGGAATATGAAAGCCTCCTGAAAGGTGACAAAAAACGCGTACGTTATGTAACGGATAATAATAACAACATTGTTTCCCAAGAAGTAATTTCTGAAGGACAGCGCGGTCAGGATCTTCAGTTATCTATCAATATGGATTTCCAAAAGGAATTGGATAAGATTGTACGGGATGAACTGAAGGGTGCTATCAATAGGCATCCGGGATTAAACCGTTACGTGGAAGATGCGATGGCAGTCATGCTCAACCCAAACACCGGCGAAATTTATGCTGCCAGCGGACAGCACTATAACCGGGAAAACAATAAGTATGAATCTGCCGATACGAACACTGTCTTTAGCGCGAACGCAGTCGGGTCAACTGTTAAGGGAGCGACCTTGCTTGCCGGTTATCAAGAGGGCGTCGTGAATATGGGAGATGTATTCATCGATAAAAAAATGAAAATTGCAGGTACAGAGCCCAAAGGATCTTATAAAGATATGGGTCCCACCTCTGACTTGCAGGCTTTACAGAAATCTTCCAACGTATATATGTTCAATATCGCACTGCGCCTAGGCGGCGAATACCATTACAAATACAACCAAAGTGTGTCATTTGATCCTGATTCTTTCCGGGTATTGCGCAACTATTATAATCAAGTGGGATTAGGTGTGGAAACCGGTATAGACTTGCCTTCTGAATCTACCGGTTACGTAGGGAACGCAGGTTTAGCTGGTAACCTGATGGACTTTTCGATAGGTCAGTATGACACGTATACCACCATGCAATTAGCTCAGTATATCTCAACGATCGCAAATGGGGGATACCGTATTAAGCCTCATTTCGTTAGTGAAATACATGATCCCTCTAATGAAAAAGACAAATTAGGTCCGCTAACAGAAACAGTGTCTCCCGAAGTACTGAACAAGATTACTGCAACTGATGAACAAATTGAACAAGTGAAGACTGGCTTTAAGAGGGTCTTCCAAACAACGGACGGTACTGCTTATCGTCATCTTACGGATAAGGCAAAAAGCTATAATATCGCTGGTAAGACAGGAACTGCACAAACAAGTAAAAATGGTACGGACTTGGAAAACTGGACATTGATCGGCTATGCAGATGCAGACAATCCTGAAATCGCATTCGCTATCGTAGTGCCAAACCTAGGCATTATCAGTGGCGGAAATCAGTATCCAATAACATATAATATTGCCAATCGTGCTCTTACGTACTACTACGAGCATACTGCGCCTGAAGAAGAATAGAAATCCAATTAAATTATATTAAAGGAATATCCTAGAACTCCAACAAAGTTTAGATATGTATGTAATTAGGGCATGTTGTCCGGTATCACCGGATACATGCCTTGAATACTTTTACAATCTAAAATAAAAACCGATATGCCCCTCACTTTTCAAGTATAATAAAGCCTATTCAGATAGTGCATATAATATTTGTTGGAAATAATACTATATATATGACGAAATCAAAAAACGAGGTTAAAAAATGAGTAAAAGTAGTTTTGCGGATTACCATGTAGGTGAAGAAATAAAAAGAGCACTAGATGTGTTAAAATACGAAACTCCAACAGAGGTTCAAAGTGAAGTCATTCCATTAGCATTGGAAAATAAAGATCTTCTCGTAAAAGCTCAAACAGGAAGCGGTAAGACTGCCTCCTTTGGTATTCCCGTGTCCGATATGGTGGTATGGGAGGAGAAGAAACCACAGGCCTTGGTCCTTACCCCGACTAGGGAGCTTGCGGTTCAAGTCCGTCAAGATATCACGAATATCGGCAGATTTAAACGTATTAAAGCAGTAGCTGTTTATGGAAAAGAACCTTTTAAGAAGCAAAAGGATGAATTACAACAAAAAACACATGTAGTCGTTGGAACGCCTGGAAGGGTCATGGATCATATTGAACGCGAGACCCTAGTCTTGGATCAAATAAAGTATCTTATCATAGATGAAGCTGATGAGATGCTTAATAGAGGTTTCATTGATGAAGTGGAGGCGATCATTAAAAAGCTGCCTTCTAACCGAGTCACCATGGTTTTTTCTGCTACCTTCCCTAAAGATATTGAAAATCTTTGCCTTAAATATATGAAAGACCCTGCGCGTATTGAGATTGAATCTACCGGAGTCACAGCTGATACCATTGAACATTTATTAATCGAAGCAAAAGAAGAAGATAAGATTTCACTTCTCAAAGACGTCACAGTTGTAGAAAATCCAGACAGCTGCCTCATTTTCTGCCGAACGAAAGAACACGTAGATACTGTATATAATGAGCTGAATGAAGTTGGTTATCCTTGTGAGAGGCTCCACGGGGGACTAGAACAAGAAGACCGTTTTGCTGTTATGGAAGGCTTCAAAACGGGAAAATTCCGATATCTGGTGGCGACCGATGTAGCTGCCCGAGGTATTGATATTGATAATGTGAAACTTGTCATCAACTATGACGTTCCAATGGAAAAAGAAGCTTACGTACACCGAACTGGAAGAACCGGCCGTGCTGGGAATAAAGGAAAAGCCATCACGTTCTCGACTCCTTATGAAGGAAAATTCATAAAAGCGATTGAAAGATACATCGGCTTTGACATACCTACTACAGAAGCTCCCGATCGTCTAGAGGTTGCTGAGGGAAAAGACGCTTTTGAAGAAAAACTCAGCAGCAAACGCATTGTAAGAAATAATAAAACAGCCCGAATTAATCAAGATATTATGAAGCTCCATTTCAATGGTGGTAAAAAGAAGAAAATTCGTGCTGTTGATTTTGTTGGAACGATCGCAAAAATCCCTGGAGTCTCAGCAGAAGATATCGGCATTATAACTATCCAGGATCAAATGTCATATGTCGATATTCTGAATGGAAAGGGCTCAATTGTCTTACAAGCCATGGAAAATACGACTATCAAAGGGAAAAAGTTAAGAGTGAGTAAAGCGATTAAATAGATTATAGAACGTAAATCCCCCTCCTTTTAAAGATAGAGGGGGATTTTTGCTTCCATTAGAATCCAATAACAAAATAAGACGAGTAGCAAGGTTAGCATTCAAGTTTGAGATATTAATTTATTCTACAGTACTGCTAAATGAACATTAACAAATCAAGATCGTTGGCGCAGGTCATCGAGCGATTTCACAACTGTATGCGGAATCGGCTTCCATTCAATTTTCTTGAACAACGCCACGATGGAGATTGGCAGATAGGTAAACAAAAAGAGCGGGAAAGTGAACAGATAAAAGATTTTCTTCCAGTTTGGACAACGGATTTTACTCCACTCCATTATGGTCGTAATAAGCCCAAGTACAAACAGCAATCCATAAATCCACAGAACCCCTAAAGCTCCGCCTATAAGATAGGTCTCAAACAGTCCTTTTCCTTCTAAGGATACTAGTAAAAGTATCAGTACATTACCGATAAGGCAGAGAATAGAAACAATCACTACAGGCAGCACCGTCATCATCATATCAAAGCATGAAAATCTATTGCCTTTTCCACGCAACATACCATAAGATAGCTCTTTACCGTATTTCATGAAGACCTGGTAAAATCCCTTAGCCCAACGCAAACGCTGTTTCCAGGATTGACTGAATGTTGAAGGCTGTTCGTCATAAAATACTGCGCTGCTGCAATATCCAATCTTTTCACCTTTAATAATCTGAGCGACTGTGAATTCGATGTCTTCTGTAAGAAGATGATGGACCCAGCCGCCATTTTCTTTAAAAACATCAGCATTCACTAAGAATCCGGTTCCTGAAACGGCACAACTTGTTTTAAGAAACATCCTTGGACGGTTAAGGAACTCTGCTTCATACAAAAACCAAAGTGCATATCCAGATGTAATCCAATTTTGATCATAGTTTTTGGAGTTCCTGTAGCTCGTTATAACCCTGTATCCTTTATTAAAGGTTCTGTTCATCTCAAGAATGTAATTCTCATCAAGAAGATTATCCGCATCAAATACAAAGTATCCATCGTAATTTTCAGATGAATAGTCCATTTCAATGATATTAAGTATATGCTTAAGCGCATATCCCTTCCCAACCAGCTTATCATTGAAGCGTTCCGCGACAATCGCTCCTGCTTCCCGGGCAATGTGGGCTGTATTATCCGTACAGTTGTCAGCAATGACGAAGATATCATATAACTCCTTAGGATAATTCTGGTTTTTTATACTTTCGATCAACTGTCCGATAACGAGCTCTTCATTTCGAGCCGGAATTAAGAAAGCGTATTTACGAAGAGGAACTTCTTTCTCACCTGATTCTTTGGTTTTTCTCGCTTTAAAGGCAACAATTATGTAGACTACTTTATAAACAAATACCAATGTAAATAATAATCCTATGAAGAAAATGAATTGACTTAAAATTTCCAACGTATCTTTGACCATAATACACCCCGCATCTTAGAATAATAGTCTGATAGTTTATTTCTTCATCCATTTCCATCTGATTTCTTTCATGACTCTAAACAAACTCATGTTATTTTAGTTTCCAAGGAAATATTCTAAAATAATTAATAGCGCAATCGCAGTATTTCACTTCTTTGTACCCTAATATAAATGTAACAAACATAGATTTTCTCTCAGCACGTTTCTTGTAAAGATTTGATTAATTAGGCTAACACAAAACGACGCCTTCCATAGGATAGGCGCCGAATCTTATAAGAACCTGTCTAAAAGCAGGTTTATCTGTTATAGAGATTTATATTTACATTAAAAAAATATAATATTTTCTTAAAGGAATAAATGCCTGATTTACTAAATCTTATTTATAAATTATGACAGCCTTCATAAATAATAGCATCCTGCTTTAGATGCCAGCTTATTTGATGGAATCCTGCTGCAAAGCTCATTATTTATATCATTACTTAAAGGAGAATTGAGATCAATGTACTTTATTTCCGGAATCATTTTTATTGCCATTTCAATTGTAATGTTCTTTTTCGTTGATTTGTTTTCTAGGGCTTTTCCGCATGAAGTAATGCTATCTGATGAAGATGTGATGCAAGGGTATTATCAAACCGGTTCCCTATGGTTTCCCATTATTGCTGGGATAATCGGCTTATTTTTCATTGTGCTGCATTTTCTGCTGCATGGAAAAACAAAATGATCACGTCTACACTAAAAGCCCTCCTAAGAAGGAGAGCTTTTTCTTTGTATATTTTAGATCATCAGCTCTGTCTCATTATTCTTTATTTCTGTTCCAGGATATGAAATACTTTAATCTTACTAATATCTCCTTCCAATCCCTAGTTTTCCAATTCAACAATCAACAAAAAATGGTAGAATTGTATCTGATAATAATATTTATAAAAGGAGCCTTTCACTATGGGACGCAATCTCCCGAATCACTTCGATATTGCGGCTCTGATGGATAATTGGTCTGTCAGTATACAGCTTGATAAAAAAGGTACTGCTGCAACTATCCATCAAGAGCTTAGGAAACATATTAACGAGTTTGATGTCGAGACGCTTATCACATATTACCTCTTTGAGAGCCGCTATTATTTGATATTAAAAGACGCTTTAAATAGCGTTGCATCACTTGATAATGCAAAAGCACACCAAGACCACTTCCATGATACCCACCGATATTTCTTGCACTTAGCAGAAGGTATTCTTTTCTATGATGAAGGAGATTACCAAAATGCACTTCATTATTTTGAGAAAGCTGAGCGTTATATCGAACTCCTGGATGATCCTATAAGTATAGGTGAATTCCACCTTCGAAAAGCCATGACCTACTATTTTCTCGACATTACCAACCTGTCTGTTCTTCACACTGCAAGAGCTTCAAAAATATTCAAATCTACTAAAAGACTGGAATTCCTGCTTGCACGGACACACATGCTGCAGGGATTGAATTACATCGATCAGCTCAACTACGACTCAGCTGAAAAATCTCTTCTCAAAGCTTTAACAATTTTCGAGGAAAAAGAAAATCAAAATTTTATCTCTTCTACAAATCTTAATCTAGGTGTGCTTTATGTGAAGCGTGGTTTGCCGGCTATGGCAATTCCCTATCTTAATGCAGCATTGCAAGGAAAACAAAAACGAATTGAATTAAAAATCTTATTCTTATTAACTGATTGTTATTGGAAAACAAATCAACCCTCTAAAGCGATAGCATGCTATAAAGAAGGATTTCAAGCAAGCATTGAAGAAAATGATATGACAAAGAAATGGGAATTCGCAATGCTGCATAAAAAATATGAAGACAGGCTGAATTTTGAGATTGTCTGGCAGGAGGGGATAAATTATTTTCAAAGAGTAGAAGATAATTATAACGTCAGGCTTTTTTCGAAAGAACTAGCGCAATACTATGCAGATAACAATCAGCATGATCTTGCAATGAAATACTATCTGTTAACTCTTACATAAAAAGAGGAGGATTTGTTTGAAGAAGGTTATCTTTTCATTGGTACTGATAGGTACTATTGTTATAAGTAGCTTAGTCGGATATGCAAATCATCATAGAATTACAGAAAAGCCAACCGATCTTGGCAGTACAGTATTTCTCTTAAAGGATAAATAAACACTTTACGAATTAAAGAACGGACATCATATGATACTGATGTCCGTTTCTCATTTGAGAACTTCTTTTTCCAGGAGGATACAAGGCTATCATTTCTTAGCTGATCTTCAAAACTGGCTTCAATGCAACTCCAGCCTTTGAATCAGCAAAGGCTTCGTTAATCTGGTCGAAATCATAGAACTTCACCAGTCTGTCGAATGGGAATAATCCCTTCTTGTAATAATCAATGAGTTTTGGAATGAAAAGTTTCGGTACTGCGTCTCCTTCAATTACACCTATCATGGCTTTGCCTTCGGCCATAATGTCATTATGCACATCGATTTCCATTGTCGGCGTCACCCCCACGATAGCACTTACTCCAAGCGGACGAAGTGCATGCAAGGACTGGCGGACAACTGGAGGTACTCCGGTTGTATCAATTGCATAATTTGTACCGCCATTTGTAATAGCCTTGATTTCCTTAACTACATCAACCTTTGAACCATTGAATACATCTGTAGCGCCTAATTCCTTCGCCAGCTCCAATCGTCTGTCATGTACATCAACAGCGATGATTCGCTCGCAGCCAGCAATTTTGGCAGCCATGATAGCACTCAAACCAACTGCTCCGCAGCCATAAATAGCGATTGTTGAACCGAATTCTGGTTTCAATTTATTTAGAACAGTACCACTGCCCGTTTGAATTCCACAGCCAAGCGGTCCGAGCAATGCTAGATCAACATCTTTGTCCACTTTCACGACATTACGCTCATTCACGATGGCATATGTACCAAAGGAGGATTGTCCGAAAAATGTAGAAACCTCGTGGTCATGCTGATGAAGGCGATGTGTATGATCCTCCATTTTGCCGTCAAAGTTCAATTCATTGAAACGCACACAAGCTGCTGGGTGTGCAGATAAGCAATTTTCACATTCTCCGCAGGATGCGAACGACAAAACAACATGATCACCAGCTTCAAGATTGCGGACACCACTGCCTGTTTTCTCGATAACACCGGACCCTTCATGCCCCAGTACTACCGGAAAAGGTGATAACCCCGCATCCCTTGCAACTGCATCTGTATGACAAACACCAGAAGCCACGACTTTAATTAATACTTCATTGGCTTTTGGCTCCTGCAAATCCACTTCCTCGATCTTGAAATCTTCTCCTTGCGCATGTGTAACTGCAGCTGTGATTTTCACAAATGTCACCCTAACCTCTCATCTAATTTCTTAATAAGGTCCTGAGAAATATGTTCGAACGTTACTCTAGTCAAAGATCTCTCTGCTATTTAACGCTGATATGGAGTAATATTGTCTTATAAGTGAAATAGTATACCGCTCTAGAGAGGATGTGGATGCAAGTTGATTAGATTCGGTGTTGTCGGAACAAATTGGATTACCGAGAGATTCATTGCAGCTGGCAGACAGCATAGGGATTTTAAAGTCACAGCTGTTTTTTCCAGATCGGAAGAAAAAGGACAAGCATTTACTAAGAAACATCAGCTTCAATTCGCCTTTACAGATATAAACGAGATGGCTAAACATGAAGGAATAGACGCCGTCTACATAGCCAGTCCCAATGCCCTTCATGCGGAGCAAGCCTTATTGTTTATGGAGAATAGCAAGCATGTTCTTTGCGAAAAGCCTTTTGCCTCCAACAGCACGGAAGTATCACATATGATCAAGAAAGCAAAACAGGAAGGTGTGGTTCTTATGGAAGCAATGAAATCTACATTCATGCCCAACTTCTTAGCAGTCAAAGAACATCTGCATAAAATTGGTCCTGTTCGATCTTACTTTTCTTCTAGCTGCCGTTACTCTACTTTCTACGACGATTTAAAGAACGGATCGCTGCCAAACCTATTCAATCCCGCCTTATCTGGCGGAGCTTTGATGGATCTTGGTGTTTACACTATCGCGCCCCTTGTTGCATTGTTTGGCAGACCCACATCTATCCATACTACTGGCACCATTTTGGAATCAGGCGTTGACGGGCAAGGGCATATACTGTTTGAATATGATGAAGTCAAAGCAAGTGTCATGTTTTCCTGCATCACGAACTCCTATCTTCCTACGGAAATCATCGGTGAAAAAGGTACGATTGTAGTTCACCATATCTCCAGTCCAAAAGGTGCAGAAATACATTATCCTGACGGAACGAGTGAAGACATTAGCAGACAGCAGGATTATGACCCGATGTACTACGAAATAGCCGAGTTCATCCAGCTCATCCAAACGAATACGCTGCAGTCTTCGGTCAATACATGGGAAAATTCAATTATTACCATGGAAATACTTGATCAGGCGAGAAAACAGATGGGCGTACCAATTAACTAACTTAATTCGGTCTAACTAAAAAAGACACTTCTCTGCGAGAAGTGTCCTTTTTCTATATAATACAGTTATTATTGATTGCCTTTCTTAACCCACTCCGCAACAGAAACCGTACGTTTCGCTTGGTGCTTCACAGCTGCTTCCACATCTTCAATCATCTTACCGTCTTGACCCACTGTTACACTCGTACCGTAAGGATTTCCACCAGCTGCGAATAGTACTGGATCTGTGTAGCCAGGTGTAGCGATGATTGCGCCCCAGTGCATCATGGATGTGTAAAGGGAAAGCAATGTTGCTTCTTGTCCGCCGTGCGGGTTTTGCGCAGATGTCATGGCGCTGACTACTTTGTTGATTGTTTTGCCGGTTGCCCATAGACCGCCTTGAAGATCAAGGAATTGCTTCATTTGGGATGGCATGTTACCGAAACGTGTTGGCACGCTGAATATAATTGCATCAGCCCATTCCAAATCAGCAGAAGACGCAACAGGTACGTCTTTTGTTGCTTCTGTTTGTGCTTTCCAAGCTGGGTTCGCATCAATGACAGATTGTGGTGCAAGTTCCTGCACTTGCAGTACTTTTACTTCTGCGCCTGCTTCTTTTGCTGCTTCTTCAGCCCATTTCGCCATTTGATAGTTCGTGCCGCCCATGCTGTAATAAACTACTGCTAATTTAACGTTTTCCATTGTTTCATGCTCCTTTGTTTTTCTGAATAATTTAGATAGAAAGCTCATTTGATTTTCTCCTCTATTGTCTTAATCCACTTCTCTTACTTCAAAAGGAAGGACATTATTTTCAATTTTCTCTCTGTGCTGCTCGTACTGCGCTGGCAGCATCAATTTCTCACCCATTGTTTCCTGCGATTCATCAATCGCAAATCCTGGAGGATCTGTTGCGATTTCGAATAAAATTTCACCGTGCTCCCGGAAGTAGATGGCATTGAAGTAGTTTCTATCTTGAACGCGTGTGACGCCATAGCCAAGTCCATCCACATACTCACTCCAATCCAGCTGATCCTGATCATCGCTTGCACGCCATGCAATGTGGTGAACAGTACCGACGCCCATTTGGCTTTTTCCGCTCGTTGTGAGTTTAATATCAATGATATTACCAATATCGCCTATAGCTTGGTAGCGGACATAATCACCCTCTTCTCCTACTTTCGCCAATCCCATTTGCTCGAGTAGCTCTGCTGTTGCACCAGGAGTCTTAGAGTAAAGTGTCGCCCCTCCGAATCCTTTGATCGCAACGTCAGGTGTCACACCACCAAACGTCCATGTATTCGTTTCGCCTGCTTCTCTTTCCACGATTTCTAAATGCAGACCATGTACATCATCGAATTGTAAGTATTTCTCCCCGAAACGTTCCGCTTTCGTAAACGCAATTTCGAATTTTTCCAGTCTGTTCTCCCAGAAAGTCAATGCACCTTTTGGAACCACATAAGATGTGACGCCAACTTGACCGTCACCAATTCTCCCTTGATACGCATTCGGCCAAGGGAAGAAGGTGATTATCGTGCCTGGTTTACCTTCTTCATCTCCAAAGTAAAGATGGTATGTGCCCGGGTCATCGAAGTTCACAGTCTTTTTCACGAGACGAAGTCCTAATACACCAGCATAAAAATCAGTGTTTTCCTGTGGATGTCCTACAATTGCGGTTATATGGTGAATTCCTTGTGTTTGTTTTGTCATGTCTATTCACTCCCTATTTTTTTATTGATAACTAACAAATTCACTAGTCGGTCTGCGATATCCTCTTGGCTTTCTGCTTTCTGTTTTTTCTTTGCCGATGGTAATCATCAGCACGGCTTCATATTGATCAGGTATGTTTAGTTCCTCTTTAACTTTGACAGCGTCAAAGCCGATCATCGGACAAGTGTCCCAGCCTTTTTCCTTAGCCGCCAGCATGAACAGCATAGCGGAAAGGGACGCATTCCGGATTGCTTCGTCCCGGTGAAATTCCTGCCCTCGTTCTTCATAGAAAGAAACAGTATCTGTCACCATAAGGTCATATTCTTGTTTATTGATGACACCTAATAAATTCAAGCCTTGATAAATGTCGGCTGCTTGCTCGAAGGCTTGTTTATCGCCTAGTACAAGTATCACTGCCGAAGAACTCTCAACCTTGTACTGTCCATTTGCTGCATCTTTCATTTTTTGTTTCTTTTCAGGATCTAAAACAACCACGTAATTCGTGTGCTGCAAGTTGAACGCTGATGGACCTAGCTTCACCACATTGAAGATCTCATCAAGTTCTTTTTTTGTAATCGGTTTGTCCGGGAGAAAGTTGCTTGCCGATCTCCGCTTATTTACTAACTCGATAAAATCTGCCATCTCTTCTTCATCTCCTCATTACCTCGAATTCGAGATATATGATTAAAAAAATATAATTTCATTTAATTCGAATTCGAGATATTAGGCTAAAAAAAATATGAGCATTCTAGAAGAAGTTTTTTATCTCGAATTCGAGATAATTATATATCAGTTTAATTTATCCTGTCAACAGGTTATTCCCATTATTTTTTTTAAACGCAAAAGACCGGCACAATGCACCGGTCTTTCCCCCTTTTATACAGACTCTCTTCTTAGCGCTACATCCGGTCGATTCCAGTTCTGCATCCAATTGCGGATAGCTGTCACCATGATGACAAGTCCGAGGACAAGCATGATAATCGATAGGATACCGTTAAGCAGGTTGTAGCCAGCTGCTTCTGCATTCAAGTATACATTCGTTACCATCCAATACCCTGCGTAGTTGACCGTCACGTATAGATACGCGAGCGGGATTAGGCAGGTAAGCATATAGCGGCGTTTATCTGCGATCTTCAGTATGATGGTTGCTCCAATAATCAATCCGATGGAAGCCATCAGCTGGTTGGATACACCGAACAATGCCCAAACGGAGCTGATATCTCCGGAGAACAGCAGGTATCCCCACAGGAAGCAGGCGAGCGCACTGGCGAAAATATTACCTGGCAGCCAGTCGACACGTTTAAGCGGCTTGTAAAAGACACTGCCGAAATCCTGGATCAAGTAGCGCGCGACACGTGTACCGGAATCAATCGCTGTCAGAATGAACAATGCCTCGAACATGATCACAAATTGGAAGAAGAACGATGCCAAATTGTCGAACCAGGAGATGGATGTGAATATAAACGTCATCCCGACCGCCAATGTAACGGCTCCTCCTGTCCTTCCTTCCAGATCAAGTCCGATGGATTCGCTCAAACTCGCCAGGTTCACTGTACTCATATTGAGCGTCTGGAAAACAGCTGGAGTGGAATTGATCGCAAAATAGTCTCCTGGATGAAGAGCTGTTGCTGCAATCAAGGCCATGATTCCGACTACACACTCTACAAGCATCGCGCCGAAACCGACCGGCTTGATGTCACTCCAGCAATTGATCATTTTAGGTGTCGTACCAGAACCTACAAAAGCGTGGAAGCCTGAGATTGCCCCGCAGGCAATTGTAATCGAAATGAACGGCCAGACCGGACCATTCATTACTGGTCCTCCACCACCGACGAACTCTGTGAATGCCGGCATTTGAATTGCAGGGTTTACAATGAATACCCCTAGGATAAGAGCTAAGAATACTCCAATTTTCAAGAAGCTGCTCAAATAATCACGCGGTGCCAGCAATAACCACACCGGTAATGCAGCAGCAAAGAATGCGTAAATCGGTAAAAGAATGGATAATGTCTTTACATCTAATGTTAAAAAGTCCCCTAGTGGCGTATCAACGATAAGCGGTCCGACAAATACGCCAGCCATGATCAGCGCGAAACCGACGATAGTAGCCAGCTTCAAATTACCAGTTTTACGATGATACAAACCGACAGCCATTGCAATCGGAATCGTGATACCAACCGAGAATGTCCCCCACGGATTCTCTTCCAGAGCATGCAATACAACCAAGGATAAGCCCGCCATCGTAATCGTGATAATGAATAGCATGGCAAGTCCTGTACAGAAACCGGCAACAGGTCCAAGCTCCCGTTTCGCAATTTCCGCAACCGACTCTCCCTTTTGCCGCATGGATGCAAACAAGACAACCATATCATGGACAGCTCCCCCGATAACTGCACCAATCAATAGCCATAACAAACCTGGCAAGTAGCCGAACTGTGCTGCCAAAATCGGTCCAACAAGCGGACCTGCCGCAGCAATTGCCGCGAAATGGTGTCCGAATGACACCCATTTGTTTGTCGGCACATAATCCTTGCCATCCTCCAGCTCATGCGCTGGTGTTTTCTTTGAATCATCCAGCTTGAGCACCTTTACCGCCATGAATGTTCCATATAAGCGGTACACAATCATCAAAATACAAATCGACCCGATTACCATTGTAATCGCATTCATATTGTTCCGCCCCCTCAAAGCAGAAGTTATCTACTCCTCCACTATACGGGACAATCCAACTATTGATAGCGTTTACATTACAGAAAGCGTAAATCTTCGGGTGAATTGCAGGATTGGAAGGCTGAAATGCAATAATCCTGCTGTGACACTATCTACTTTATACAGAATAAGAACCCAACCTGACATAAAGTACCTTCAACCGAACCAGAAGATGCTATAGTCTGACATCATGGAAAAATGGTTTAAACCTCCATACCAAATGGTATATAGATGAAAAAGAAGGAGTGATATAAATGAAACATGTGAAAGCACTTTTGATCAAATTCATCATGATTTTAGCTGTTTTATGGATTGTATTCACCCTTATGTTCGACGCGGAATTCAGTGATACACTGCTGATGAGTGTTGTGTTGACGGTCGCTGCGTATGTAATCGGTGACTTACTGATTCTAAGAAAAGCAGGTGATCGTGATAAGTCAGATGGCGATTTTAAAAAGCGAAATACAATCGCTACGATCAGCGATGCTGTTCTGACTTTCATCGTTCTTTGGGCGTTAGGGGAAGCTATATTGAATCCTGATGATAATGTTGTGATGGCATCTTTGATTTCTACAGTGGTAATTGGCATTGCCGAATGGTTCTTCCACCGTTATGTCAATAATAAAGTGATCAGAGACCGCCATGCCCATACTGTTGCGTACTGACCTGTATTCTAGTGAAAATAGTTAGTAGAAGGAATCCCTGAGATCGGGGGTTCCTTTTAATTTCGATTGTAAAAAAAGAGAAGGGGAAACGGGCTATTTTGAAATTTAGACGACAAAAATAGTAATTAAATAAACTCTTTACATGTTTTGCGCTTCCATTTAACTCGGAATGTCATGCTAAGTGTATGTGAAACTATATAAACAATCTTCTATTTGTCACGGGCTTGGACGATATTAGTCTTAGGCCTTGTATCTGACTATTCACTCCTTGGATTTGTACTTTCATCCCTGCAGTATATTACCGCTATTATTGTTCATGGAAAAACAAAGCTCGGACAGAATGACTGCCCGTGCTTCTTCATGCTGTTTCATCGTGCCGTGCTTTTCTAATTCTTAAAAGTACCATTTGCCATATCATTGAGAAAGTTAATCCCCAATAGTAAAATTGATTGAAACCAAATCCTGTATCTTGTGAAGGCCTTACTATATTCAACACCGTCAAAGAGAAGAGAAAGATTGCCAGACAGATAAGATCATAGATCAAATTTCTCCCCGCCAAAGCTCCGCCAATTACTAAAATAACGGCAACAGCAGCCAGCCAACTGCTTTGCATAAACCGCAGAGCGCTTATTTCCGGATAATAATGAGCTATTAGCCATAAAGTTATGATAGCAAAGGTAGCAATGCGCAGCCAAATCGAAAAATCTTTCATCCCAAATCCCCCTTACAATGCCGTTTTAGTTACCATACCAGAAAAAAGCAAGAAAGAGTATATAACGAACTCAGAGAAAAATAACGACCTTTAGAATGCCACTCCTTGTTCAAGGCAGGAAGGCAAGTGGTACAGTATAAATTAAAACAGCTGCAATAAAGAATCCAATCATAATATAACTTTGAATTCTCCAAAACTTCTTCATCTCTGCTTTTGATTGAAATGGCATGGAAGCCAGCAAGGAAATAATCATTATAAATAGACCTATACACAAGACAATGCCAGAGCTAAGAAGCAGAAACATGCGTACAAGGCTTTCTAAAAATTCTTCAAGGCTCGCGAACCAGTCACTAATGGAAGCCGATACTTCCCCTATTCCATAATCCTCTTCTGTTGTAGAAGCCTTCAGCAATACGAATTTATGTAATAAGTTCATAATCGCAGCCCCTCTTCCCAGCTTCAGAATTATAATGCTTACACAAATACCCCATTTCCAGTACCCATTATTTGTAAACCTGACTCTTTAAAGTATAGCATGTAAAATTCGAGCCAGAAGTAAAACAAGTACTCCCACCATCATAAGAATTCTCCTGACCTCTAAACGTAGCAATCTTTCTTCCATCGCTCTTTTAGTACGTGTATAAATGGAAAAGGTCGCTAATCGAGATTATAATCCCATATTACTTTTATGTAGATGAATCACGTATATATGAAGCATATGTCCCCTAGGAAGGAAAATCAGCTGATAAAAGCGTATAGATAATTGAAGGAGGAAAGAATATGAACACTATACATATCTATCTCACATCATTTCATACTCGGCTCGTGTGTACTGCTGCCCTGAACGGTACGTCCTCATGACACAAGCATCCTTTTCCCATGTCCTGCAGATTTTCCCATGTCCAGATATACAGATAACTGCAGCTTATTACAAAAAAATAGGATTCCGATCTGTTCCTTATCTTAATAGTATGGAGCCGCATATATGCCTCTACCGTGATACTATCGAACTGATTTTGACGCAATCAGCAATTCATAAGATCTTCCCAAATCGTATACAGTATGGCTACGGATATGATGCGTATTTCATTACAGACAAACAGGCAGCAATGCAGCAGGAATTTTTAGACAAAGGGATCACTATCGTCCGCCCATTAATGATTACTGACTACGGTAATAAGGAGTTTGTTTTTGAAGATATTGATAGCCGATGGATAGCTGTCGGAAATAAGATCTCATAAGAAAAGACCGTGTTCCATTCAGGAAACGGTCTTTCTTTACATACATCTATATAAATTACGCACGGTTCTTAATGCCGCCGCTTACTTCTTCGGGCTTTATCGTTTTAATTTTCTTTATGAAATAATAATGCTTAATCAGACCAAGTACAATTAATACGATTTTCACAAGCCATATATCAATATAAAATACCGAAAACAGAATGAACGCATCCGCTATTATGTTGATTCGGATTTTTTCTTTCAGAGTCATGCCTTTCTTTTCTTTGATAGCCAGTACATATTTAGTATAGAAAGTGGTGCTTTTAAACCAATCGTCAATTCGTTTGGAGCTTTTTGCATAACAAAATGTAGCTATCATCAAGAACGGGCCGCCTGGCAATACCGGCAAAACGATTCCTGCTATCCCGAAGCCTAAGAAGATGGTTCCAAGCAGGAAGAATAGGACGTTCTTCAGTTTTTTTATGATCATCACCTAACTTTATAAATACCTTTGATTACCTCGCATTATATCAAAAAAACAAGATTGAAAGTAAGCAGTTATATCGCTATTGCTAACACCCTTACGACAACTGTAAGAAATCTGTCAATATAATGGAAAAGTATAGAAAAAAGCTCTCATCATTATGAGAGCTTTCCATTTGCTTATTCTTCTACTTTTCTAATTTCCATGCCCTTCCGCTTTAATAGGCTTTTGAGTCCCGCGCGGAATGTGGAATACGACTCGAATCCTTGAAACCCAGAATTAGATAGGACAAGCTTCTGAACCAATTTAGCTGAAAACCCGACGAATATCGTTTCGACTCCCATCAGCTTCAGCGCCTCTGTCAGATTCTTTATATTAGCACTCAACTCCCTGTAGCCTATTGTGTCTATATCCAAGTAGTTGATGCCAGTAAGATCAATGATGACTGTATCTGCATCAACATCGACGACGCTGCCTACGATTTTATCTTGTATATGAGTAAAACGCTCTACAGAAAATGTACCTGTCAGCGGAACGAGCATTGTATTCGGTACGATGGATGGAATCATCGGTGCGGATAATTCCTTGATCATTGCTTCATATTCTGCCAGTTTCTTCTTCAGCTGTTCATTTTCCTGCTGCAATTCTTCTTTACTAGCTATGTCCCTCATCACCTTACTGTGAATTTTTCCTCTCTATCTATAGCAGTATTATACACGCTCTTCCTGAGATGTAGTATATACTTTCCCCCTTCGCACATTCTGTAATCTTCTTGTAACTTACATATTTATGCATGTTTATCTACAAATTTCGACGGAAATGGTAAAATATAACGAAAGACGACTATAAAGGGGACGCATATGGATAGGAGTTTGCTCGTATTAGATCAAGATTTGACAGCGGCTTTAGAGGATTGGTATATGCATATCCGGCTTGGGAAAAGGCAAGAAGCCTCTGATATGTATCATGAATTGTCAAACCGGGCAGAGGAACTGAAACAGGAGGATAGGCTTTACATAGTCTTTTTACTGCTCTCCTGCAGGTTTCATGTGCTTGTATCGAATTTGAAAAAAAGTAAATATTATCACGAGGAAGCAGGCAAGTATAAGCATGCTTTTATTCCAGCATTACATTATTATTATCATCTTGCTGAGGGTATGCGCTTAGGTGAGGAAAAGGAATATATGTGTGCACTGGCTTCCTTTGAACTGGCAGAGGAATATCTCCCCTCTATTGATGATGAAGTAGAGCAAGGTGACTTCCACTTCCGCAAAGCGATGACGTATTACTACTTGGACATTTCATCTCTTTCTGTCTTCCATACAGAATATGCAGTGAACGTATTTGAAAAACACCCCGCTTACCGCTACCTGCTTGCTCGCAGTCTTTTAATGCGAGGACTGAACTTTATCGATCAAAAAGAATTCACGCAAGCAGAGAACGCTTTAAATGATGCCCTTTCTCATACAGATTTCAAAAATGAAGGTGCTTTGGCTGCATTAATTCAACATAATATCGGTAACTTATATGCTGCACAGCAAATGCCATTAGCAGCTATCCCATATTTAATGGCTGCCCGGAAGTATCGGACATATCCCGCTTATTTGAAGACCTTATTCCTCCTGGCAGATTCTTATTGGAAAACTGGACAGCAGGACAAGGCAATGGATGCATACCAGGAAGGATTCCAGCTTAGCATCGAGGAGAAAGATGACATATTCAAGTGGGAATTTGCTATGCTGCACAAGAAGTTTGTCGATCATGCAAATTTCGAAACAGTGTGGACAGAGGGAATTGACTTCTTTTTAGAGCAAGGCGATAAGTTCAATGTGCGAACTTATGCCAGTGAACTGGCAGCGTACTTTACGGAAACCGGACAAGACGATATGGCTATCTATTATTACAAATTAGCTTTGCAATCCTAGTCCACGGAAATTACAACAAGAAACGGCAGAAGTATCATTATAAGGAGGAGCATATGTCTCATAATTTAGTCTTACTAAAGCCGATTTCCGAGGAAGATGCCCAGGCATTGCTGCCGATCTGGTCAGACGCAGCAGTAACAAAATGGACACGTTATCCTGTTTTACAATCTTTATCAGAAGTGAAGAACCGTATCAAGCAGCTGGAACAGACGAAGCATACTAGCCGGTACACAATTCGTCAGCACGATGATCAGGCCGTCATTGGCACTTGTGGATTCAAACGTTTGAACTTCCTGCATGAAACTGGGGAGATTGAATTCGAGCTCGGCAGTACCTTTTGGCGCCAGGGCTTCATGACCGCAGCTCTCCAGCAACTTTTGCACATCGGCTTTGACAGATTGCAGCTGAATCGGCTTGAGGTCAAGGTCAATGCTGATAATATTCCTTCTCAGCGCTTGGCCAGACGTGCAGGCTTTTGCCAGGAAGGCATCATTCGTCAAGGAAGGAAATGGGATGGGCAGTTTCAGGATGTTCTTCTCTTCAGTCTGCTTCAATCTGAATTTCGTTCCTCCACCGCAGTTGAACCAATCGGACAGCTCGAGCTGCTGCGCTTGCTGAACCTGACAAAGAGTTCTTCGACATATATGAATGAAATTGTTAGTGAAGTGAATGATCATGTCGTACGCCTTGCCGTCATTGAAGGGGACTATCATTGGCATAAGCATGATGATTGTGATGAAGCGTTCTTTGTACTCGAGGGCGAGTTATACATAGACCTCGATAAAAAGACAGTCAGCTTACAGCCAGGTGACCTATTCACAATCCCTGCTGGTGTTATGCATCGGACCCGTTCCAACCAGCGGACCGTGAATATCTGCTTCGAAAAAGCTGTAAATGAAATAACCGGAAGCAAAAAGGAGACATCTTTATAGATGCCTCCTTTTTGCTTAATTATCAATAAGTGCGCTAAGTTCTGCTTGGAATACTTTTACTTCATCTTGATTATATGTGCTTAACTGTACCGTCACAATGCCATTGCCGCGACGTTTTGGGACAGTCTCGATCACTTCAACGACAACCCGAAGCTCATCATCTGGATAAACCGGCTTTATGAATTGAATATTGTTCATTCCGGTCCCCGCGACTACATGCTCTCCGTAAACACCAGTCTCAACCCACAGCTTGAAGGATGTACTCATTGTCTGCATTCCTGACGCAATCAGATTACCAAAGCGCCCTTGCTTGGCCTTTTCTTCGTCTATATGCATATATTGGGGATCGTACACTTTTGCAAATTCAATAATGTCTTCTTTAGAAAGCTTTATGCTTTTCGTTTCATACCGCTGTCCTGCTTCAAATTCACTGAATTTCATTTCTGGCACCTCTGTTTCTGTCTGCTTTACTGCTTATAATTTCACTTATATCGTCTCTGCTCGAAGTAGCGACATGTATATGAATTCATGTCGGTATTATATAGAAAAATATCAGAGAAGTACACCGTGTTAATATCAGATTCACCATGCAAATCGTACAAAGCAAAAATTTTATGTTTAGTTTGTGGTCAAACAGGGTATTTTATATGAGTTAAATAAGAGCGGTGTATAACAAGGATCATCCTTATGTTGGATGATAACTATGGCTGTGTATTCACTGAATAGATGGAAATATGTGTAGAGGAAAGGAGGAATTTACTCCCCTTTACTTGCTGATTTATTATGGTTAATACAATTCAACTTACTGAATCCAAAACCTTTCAAATACGCTTTGAAAGCTTTTTTGATTACATTTTTTAAATCAAATTTCAGTATGGTTAAGGAGCTTTTGCACACAATATGTTACATGTAAGCAGAACGATGGATTAAACCTTAAATCAAGAAGTATGGGTGATAACAGTTAGATACATTTTCCTCATATGACAGCTTAGCTGGTTCTTTTCCGTTGCCCTTAGCGAAACGCAGGATTTTGAAGCCAGTTTAACTGAATTTGTTGTCCTTGTATAACCGTATACCATGGAGTTGACAAAAAAATGAAATTTAACAAGAAGAAAATCAACGTTGTAGATATTCAAACAGCGAAGAAAAGCGTATTTGCTACCGGAGTAGGAAATGCGATGGAATGGTTTGATTTTGGGTTATATTCCTATTTGGCTGTTATTATCAGTCAAAACTTTTTTAGTGCTGTACAAAATGATGAGTTAAAATTAGTGTTTACCTTTGCGACATTTGCAATTGCTTTCTTAATGCGCCCTTTAGGCGGTATTATATTCGGTAAAATCGGTGACAGATCCGGAAGAAAAGTCGTTTTAACAACCACAATTATTTTAATGGCCTTTTCTACATTACTCATCGGGTTATTGCCTACTTATGATCAAATTGGAATCTGGGCACCGATATTGCTATTAGTCGCCAGAATCATCCAAGGTTTCTCGACTGGTGGTGAATACGCTGGTGCAATGGTCTATATTGCCGAGTCTTCTCCCGATAATAAGCGTAATATACTGGGAAGCGGATTGGAAATTGGTACACTGACTGGTTATATATTGGCTTCACTCGTTGCCAGCATACTCTTTATCGCTTTATCAGATGAACAGATGGCCTCATGGGGATGGCGAATCCCGTTCTTGCTCGGATTACCGCTAGGACTTATCGGTTTGTACCTGAGAAAGAGCTTAGAGGAATCACCGATTTATGAAAACGAACTTTCGAATACTGAAGGACAGGAACAAGAAGAAGAAAGCTTCCTGTCTATACTGAAAAACCACAAAAAAGATATTATTGTTTGTTTCGTAGCTGTTGCATTCTTCAATGTGACAAACTATATGCTGTTATCTTACATGCCTTCTTATTTAGATGAAATCATTGGCTTATCCAGTACTGTAGGTACCGTATTGATCACACTTGTCATGATCATCATGGTGCCACTGACATTACTGTTCGGCCGACTCAGTGATAAAATCGGAAACAAAACGGTATTCTTAATTGGTTTAGGCGGATTAACACTTCTTTCTGCGTTTGCTTTTTATTTAGTGAACTTGAATGGGCTGGTGTATGTCTCGATAGGTATTCTCATTCTGGGTGTGCTGCTTGCAACGTATGAAGGGTCTATCCCCGGATCATTGCCAACGCTTTTTTACACAGATATACGATATCGGACATTATCTGTAACGTTTAATGTCTCGGTTTCTATTTTCGGTGGTACGACACCATTAGTTTCCACCTGGCTCGTTCACCAAACAGGGAATAATTTAGCGCCAGCCTGGTATTTAACGATCGTGAGTATCATTGGATTCCTAGTGATTCTATTCTTGTTCAAGAGTACTTCAGGGAAATCCTTAAAAGGATCTTACCCAACAGTTGCTACGAAGTCTGAGTTTAAAGAAGCTGTTGAGAATCCAGAGGATGCACTATGGTGGAAAGCTGAACAAGAAGATAATAAGCCTGTGTGATGCTCGTAAGTTACCATAAAATAAGCTCAACCTCTCTTATGAGGTTGAGCTTATTTTATTTTCACTAACGCCCAATGTATTTAAATGATTGAATATGTGTCTGTGATAACTCGATAACGTCCATGGTGAATTGTTCCTCGGGAGTTTGGAAATCCTCTGCAATCAAGTCACGGACTAACCCATAAAATCCAAAAGCCGTGTAAATCTTAAAGTAATCCATATTCACTTGCATATCATTGATCGTTTTGAATTCGAACTGCTTTTCATATATATTCTTAATCGCATTGGGAAAGCGGGTATGCATGCCTGGCAGAGTGTCTTCATATTTGATTAGCTCAAAAAAGTTTTTGTGTTCATAAATGTATGCAATAAGCGAGAAGGATGGGACATCTATCTCTTTTGTAGATGTTCTTCTTCCTGGTGTGTACATAATACCCGCAGAGTCCTCAAGCCCCGTGAACATTTTATCAAGCAAATCCTCAGCCAACTCGATTTTATCTTGGTAATGGAAGTAGAATGTACTGCGGTTATATGCTGCTTCTTCGACAATATCCTTCACTGTGACAGCATGATATCCCTTTTTCTTAATCAGCTTGATTAACGCCTCACGAAAATGCGTTTTTGTCCGATTACGCCGTTTGGATGTCGAATCTTGTTCCAGTTCCATAAAAAAAATCCCCCCTTAGTCCGACAGTATTGGAATATCTGTCTAATACATAAACATCTGCTTTTCAGCTACTGATTGAGAAATGTGTCCAAAGTATTACAATTAAATTGTAACCGATTTAATTTCATTATACTGGGGGAAATAAGAATGGGGAAATTACAAAACAAAGTTGCACTAATTACAGGGGGAGCATCAGGGATTGGCGCTGCTACAGCTCGGCTTTTCGCAGCAGAAGGCGCTAAGCTCGTATTAGTCGACTTGAACGAAGAAAAGGGAAAAATGGTGGAAGAAGAGCTGAAAGCGAATGGTACAGAAGCAATCTTCATCAAAACAAATATCACAAGCGAAAACGAAGTAGCTGATCTGTTCAAACAAGCAGTTACTGCCTTCGGTAAAGTCGATGTTGTGTTCAACAATGCCGGAATCGGCCGTGTGCATCCTTCGCATGAATTGGACTATGCTGAATGGCGTAACACAGTAAACGTGGACTTGGATGGTGTATTTTTAGTTGCCCGCGAAGCACTTCGCGTCATGCTTTTGAATGGCAGCGGCAATATCGTAAACACTGCTTCCATGTATGGCTGGGTCGGCTCACCTGGATCCGCAGCATATAATGCAGCAAAAGGCGGCGTCGTGAATCTTACACGTTCTCTTGCACTTGAGTATGCGGACAAAAACATCCGTGTAAACGCACTATGCCCGGGATTCATCGACACACCAATCATCCCAGAAGATGATAAAGCAGCACTTTCCACGATGACACCAATGAAACGTCTTGGTAAAGCGGAAGAAATGGCGAAAGCTGTTTTATTCCTAGCTTCCGACGACTCTTCTTACATGACTGGTAACAGCTTGATTGTTGATGGCGGTTATACAGCTCAATAATATTTAAAGCCCCACTTCCTGATCGTGAGTGGGGCTTTTCTTTTGCTTTAACTACTTCTCAACTCCATACGATATCAAGCTTATCCGCATAAAAAGCAATTGCCTTCCGATATTCCAAGATGTCACAATCCGAGGTGGTTTCCGCCAGCAATTGAAGGAGAATCTGCATTGCTTCACCATGATCTTTCTGATTATATTTCACCATGGCGAAGAAAACTGGAAAAGCATTATTTTTCGGGAAGAGCTTCATTGCTTCCTTCAAGATTTGCTCAGCTTTTTTATAATGTCCGAGTGTTCGGTATGTACTTCCTAACCCTAAATAAGCTCCTTCTTCATTCTCACTTGATAATCCAATTTTAATTGCTCTTTCATAATATGGTACAGCATTAGCTTCCTCTCCAAGCACATCAAAGCTCCACGCACATTGGTACTGTATTTCCGCATCATCCGGATAAGCGGAAGCCAACTCAATCAACCTTTCATTGGCTTCTGTCAGCTTGCCTGCTTCTCTTAGACTAATCGCCTCAGTTAGCTCATTCATAGACCAAATCGCTCCTTAACTTCCCTCACATAGGTTCTGCTGACTGGCACTTTAGAGCCATCCTCCATCACAAGATTATAAGTGGAATTGAACCATGGCTCTAGCGCTGTTACATGTTCGAGCTGAACGATGTAACTGCGATGGACACGCATAAAACTTGAAGCTGTCAGCTTCTTTTCCACAGATGCCAGCGGCTCATTCAAATGGAAGAGTTTCTGAAGTGTCTTAATCTGGGTTTTGCCGCCTTGCGTAGTGATATATAGGATAGATTGAATGTCCAGCAGGGAAATCCGTTCATCTTCCATGACTGGCAGCTTTTTAATTGGCGTTTTAGGCTCTGGAACAGCCGGGATCATACGCTGCAGCTTGTGAATGCATTGATTGATCCGCTGTTCGTCGAACGGCTTGAGCAAGTAATCCGCTGCGTGCAGCTCAAATGCTTGTAAAGCATAGTCATCATACGCTGTAGCAAAGACGAAGGATGGTGATTTTGGCAGCTCTTGCAGTTTCTCCGCCAGCTGCAGACCAGTTCCCTCAGCAAGTTCTATATCCAAAAAAACAACATCTGGCGCTGTGTTACGAATGGCTTCATAGCTTTTGGTTAACGTAGATCCTTCCCCGACAACTTCGACTTCCCCACTGTTTTCCAAAAGAAAGACAAGCTCCTGCCGGGCGAGCGGTTCATCCTCGACGATAAAGGCTGTCATCATATGGTATCTCCCCTTTCTGATTACTTGGAAGCTGGATACGAATCGAGGTGCCTGCCTCCTGCTTACTCGTAATAAGCATAGTTGCTTCGTGATTATAAATACCTTCCAGTCGTTCACGTATATTAATCAGTGCTGTTCCTGTTCCTGTTACCGAATCGACAGTCTGCTGACCTGCTTGATTCAGCTTATCCTGTTCGATTCCACGTCCATTATCCTTCACGGTAATGCTGACATAACCCTCTTTTCTTTTGATACTGATCAGGATTATTCCGTTTGCTTCTGTGTCACGAAACCCATGCTTCACACTATTCTCCACCAATGGCTGCAGCAGGAATGGCGGGACAAGTATCTGCTCCAAGCCCGGCTCTATCTCAAGCTGCAACATGAATTTTTCTGGAAATCTAGCTTGCTCAAGCGTTATATAAGCTCTAATATGTTCGATTTCTTTCTCAAGCGGAATCAGTATATGCCTTGCACCCTGCAGGTTGCTCCGAAAAAAGCGGCTCAGCTCCTGCAGCAGGCGGCGCGCCTGATTCGGATCCGTTCTGCAAAGAATGGATATCGTATTAATGCTGTTAAATAGAAAGTGTGGATGTACTTGTGCTTGCAATGCTTTGATCTCTGCGTCCTTCAGAAGCTTACTCTGCTGCTCTGCTTCAGCGAGCTCCAGCTGTGTGGAAAATAGATTAGCTAACCCTTCTGCCAGCTCCTGCTCCACCCGCGTCAAATCATTGGGATTCCTAAAATACAGCTTTAACGTGCCGACTGTTTCCTCTCCGACTCGAAGCGGCAGAACGACCGCCGCACGCAGCGGGCAGTTCGGATGGGAGCATAAAATCTCTTCCTGTGATTTAGCTGTCAGTACACGGCCTTCCCGAAGCGAACGCTTTGTCAGCTCGGTAGCAAAACCATGGATTGGCAAGTGATGATCAGACCCCACGCCAACATGAGTCAGCACGCCATGTTTATCTGTTATGGCAATCGCATCGGCCTCAGTCCATTCCAGCATGATTTCAGCAACTTTATTACACGAGTCTGTGTTCAGCCCTTTCCGAAAATAAGGGAGCGTCCTGTCTGCAATAGCAAATGCTGCATTCGTCTGCAATGCTCGCGTACGCTCCTGCTCCCGCAGAATGATCTGGATGATCAGCATGAACAGCAGCATGCCGATTCCATTGATCACAATCATTGGCAAACCGATGATTTGTACAAGCTGCCAAGCGGGTTCCATGTTGGATGCTAATAACAAAATCAGCGCCATCTGGATGATTTCCATTGAAACACCGATCAGGATAGCATATCCTGCTGTCAGCTGTTTTTTCTGTTTTCGCCGTCGTCCGAAATAGCCCGCTGCTAAACCAGCTAACACAGTCGAGATTGCACAAGCCTCGGCTGTGAATCCGCCTAGAAATAATCGGTGCAAACCAGCTATTAATCCCACACCCAGCCCAACAAAAGGTCCTCCCAGCAAGCCGCCGATCGTCACCCCAAGAATCCGTGTATTTGCAATGGCACTATCCGCCTCAATGTCCAATAACCACGTGTTGGCCATACGGCTATCACCATGTATTTCCACGCCTGTGTAGTTACTCAACACACCAAAGAAGCCGAAAATAAGCAATAAAAGCAGCTTCTCCTTCATTGATTGATTATGAAGAATAAGCCGTCGAAACGCTTTCAATTGGGAGAACAGGAAAACCGTTATCAAGATGATACCTACCCGCTCAATCATTAATGGAACCAAACTCAGCATGCTGTCTCCCCCCGCAATATGTCTTAGTTCCATTTTATCGGAAAGGCTTCCAGTTTAATAGATAACGCATCAAAATGATCCTGCTTTTCTGTTATAATAGTACGAGTTTAATACCGTTTAGGAGGCTTTTACATATGTTGAAAAAGAACGCCCTTTATATACTCTTCCTTGGTATACTCTGTATCCTCGCGGGAATTGCTGTGATGATTTGGGCTAGTGATAAATTTTATTTAGGAATTGCTTTTGTTGTGCTTGGATTAGTGTATGGACTGGCTGGATTATTGCTGTACCGCAGATTGAGAAAAATAGCAGCGAAAAAGGCTGAGTCTAAAGAGTAATCGAAACAAAATAGCCTTTCGTGTGAACACTTTCTTGTAATTTCTATCGATTATAAATGGAGGAAAAGGCGAGGAAACTATCCATCAAAATAAAGCTGGAAATCTCCCCGTACGTTTCAGCAGGAATAGCTGTAGCGGCTAGTTACTTCACCATCAAGAAAATTCGCAGCTACTTAACCGCCTTGCTTTCACTAAGCTTGGCGGTTTTCATTTATCTTTAGTAAGGGAATAGTCCTACATGAAAATTTGGAGGACAGGTGATCAGATGGAGATGGAGAAGAAGTACTGGAAAGAAAGTGTTATCTACGAATTATATACCCGTAGCTTCAAAGACAGCAACGGAGACGGAATCGGTGATTTTGGCGGTATATTAGAAAAGATTGACTACTTGGAATATCTCGGAGTGGATACTGTTTGGCTTCCGCCAATCTATGTATCTGCCGATGTCGACCACGGCTATGATGTAAAGGATTTCAGAGCTATTCAGCCGGAGTACGGGACAATCGAACAATTCGATGTCTTACTGGCAGAGTTTCATCGTCGCGGCATTAAACTTGTGCTCGATATTGTCCCGAATCATACCTCCATTGAGCACGAGTGGTTCCAGCAAGCGAGATCTTCCAAGGATAATCCTTATCATGATTATTATATTTGGGAACAAGGAAATACTGATGGTTCCCCGCCTTCGAATTGGCGCTCCCATCTTGGACAACCTGTATGGACGTGGAACGAGCAGACAGAAGAATATTATTTGCATCTGTACAGTGATAAACAGCCTGATCTAAATTGGGATAACCCGCAAGTCCGCCAAGAAATATATGATATTATGCGTTTCTGGCTGGAAAAAGGAATAGACGGCTTCCGTATTGATGCAGTGAATGTCATCTCGAAGGATCGGCGTTACCCAGATTCTGACCAAGGGACCTTGCAGGCTAATGGTGAAGAATACTTTAAGAACGGTCCGCACATCCACGACTATCTGCATGAAATGAACAAAGAGCTGAAAAAGGATTTTGAATTCTTCACAGCAGGTGAAACTTCTGCCGTACATGATCACGATGTTCTTCGGTATACAAAGCCGGAGCGGGAAGAGTTGGACATGGTATTATCTGCTGAAGCATCTGAGCTCGCTGATCAGGATGAAGATAAATACAAGAGTAAGGACTGGACAGTACATGATTTCCGAGAGGTACTACGCAAATGGCAGAAGGATGTCGGTGACGGCGGAGGCTGGTTCGGCTTATATCTCAGCCATCATGATGCACCGCGAATGGTTTCTACCTTTGCAGATGATGGAGAATATCGGATTCCATCCGCAAAGCTATTAGCTACAATGCTGCATACTTTGCGCGGCACACCGTTCATTTTCCAGGGAGAAGAACTTGGAATGACCAACTATAACCATTTCGATTCTATTGATGAAATAGATGACCAGGAAGCACTCAGCTATTATGATTTGAAAGTGAACGAGCAAGGTGAGTCAGAAACGAAAATTATGGATCGGATACAGGAGAAGACACGTGACCATGCCAGAACCCCAATGCAGTGGGATACCTCTGATCATGCAGGGTTCACAATCGGCACACCTTGGCTTCCGGTCAATCCAAATCATAAAGAAATTAATGTGGAATCAGGTGTTGAGAATCCTGATTCCGTTCTGCAGTTTTATCGAAAACTAATTCGGCTGCGTAAAGAAAATTCCATAATGGTGTATGGGGAATTTGAGATTATCCTTAACGACCACGACCAAATCTTTGGGTATATACGCAGGCTCGATGATGAGGAATGGGTTATCCTGCTGAACATGACGGATGAAGAAGCACACTACGATATCCCCAGTGCATGTGTGGATGATTGGGATAACAAGCATTGTGTCATTAGTAATTATCCACATGTGGATAATCAAGATACATTAAGACCGTATGAAGCAATTGTGTATAAGTATGTAAAATAGTTGAGATATTATAAGAGGAGTGTCTGATAGACTCTCCTCTTAAGATATGAAAAAAATACTACTAATGTGTCAATTTCTTGACTTATCTAATTCAAAAGTTCATCATAAAGTTGTAGGATAATTTACCTAAACATAAATTCACTGGGGGTAACACATATGTCAACAATCGAAGGAAAAGTAGCAATCGTTACAGGAGCAGCATCTGGTATTGGTCTAGCAACTGCTGAAGCTTATGTAAATAAAGGCGGTAAAGTAGTCATTGCAGACTATAACGCTGAAGCAGGACAAAGAGAAACAGACAGACTGAAAGCAGCTGGCGGGGACGTTCTTTTCATCCAGTTCAACGCTGCTGAAGAAGATTCTATTAAAAATTTGATTGACCAAACAGTAGCACACTATGGTCAAGTTGATATTCTTGTAAACAACGCCGGTATTGGCGGCATGAGTGCAACGCATGAGCTATCTTATGAAGATTACCGTAAAGTAATCGCCATCAACCAAGATGGTATCTTCTTGGCTTCCAAATATGCTATCCAGGAAATGCTGAAATCAGGCGGCGGTGTCATCATCAATACATCTTCTGTTCTAGGCTTCGTTGCACAGCCTGGCGCGTTTTCTTACAACGCCAGCAAAGGTGCTGTTAACACATTGACTAAATCTCTTGCTGTGGAATATGGCGATAAAGGCATTCGTGTTAACGCTGTAAACCCAGGATTCGTTGAATCAGGAATGGTGAACAAAGAAGCTCTTGGCGACTTCTATGATGGACTTGTAGCGAAACACCCAATCGGCCGTCTTGGCAAAGCGGATGAGATCGCACACGCTATCGTATTCTTGACTGAAAACGACTTCGTAACTGGTGAAACGCTTGTAGTAGACGGCGGTTACCTAGCTCAGTAATATAAAAATGAAAGGAGAACAGCTAAGCTGTTCTCCTTTTTTAATCTATGCACTTTAGAACGTATATGAGTCGCCATCATTTGGTACGAACACATTTGTCTCCATACCTTTTTCATGACAAAAGTTTATCAATTCTTCCCTAGACAATGTCCAATGATTGACCGCTTCCATATGCACTGCAATAATCTTTGCATTGCTGGCTGCTTTGTAAACTTCATGGACGTCTTCTTTTCCCATTACCAGAGCTCCACCCTCTAAAAATTGATTGTCCCCAGCGTTCACAACTATAACCTCTGGCTTATGGTTATCGATTGTATTTCCAACTTCCTCGTACCAGACTGTATCGCCTGCAACATATAAGGGTTGTTCACTTTCATGCTTAAACACAACGCCGCAAACAAGCCCGGCCATCTTCAATACTTCCCCCCTGCCATGTTCACCTTTTGTTTTAACTAACTGGATACCTTCAAAGACAGTTTCATTCGTAAGTACTTCAACATTCTCGAAACCAGCTCTTTGGATCGCTTCTGCATCCTCTTCGTTTTGGGAGAATACCTTAATCTTTTTGGGTAACGCCTCTTTAGCTGCATCGTCCCAATGATCTAGATGAAGATGCGTCACAATAACTGCATCGATATCCTGTATGATACTATCGATAGAAAGCGGCAAGCTCACTAGGGGATTCTTTTGATCCAGCCTAAGTGAATTTGGAAAAGGCGGAAATACACCTTTGTGTGCTAACATAGGATCTATTAAAAACTTTTTACCTGCATATTCAACTACGATTGTTGCATTACGGATTTGCGTTATTTTCATTAAAAGTCCTCTCCTCTTTTTGTACTTATCTTAGCTCTATAAATATTCTATATAATGACCTACCTGCAGATACATACTCTAAATAAAGTCTTTTTTCTGGATGACTTTTTTTATGAAAGGAGTTAAACCATGTTAGACCAAACAGATTTGCAAATCCTGGAGGAACTGTCCAAGAACAGTCGTATTACCATGAAAGAATTAGGAGAAAAAGTCCATTTGACCAGTCCCGCTGCTTCGGCCAGAGTAGCAAAATTGGAGGATAGCGGAATCATTGAAGCTTATACAATACGAATTAATGACGTTAAAATGGGATTTTACATACATGCTTTTATTACTATCTTCACACAGAATACAAATCACAGGCCTTTTCTTTCCTTTACAGATGCACAAAAGGACTTTGTTATTCAGAACTACAAAATCAGCGGGGATGGCTGCTACCTTCTGGAATGTAAATTTCAGTCTAATGAAACGATGAATACATTTTTGGAAGAATTGAATCAGTATGCTAACTATAAACTCTCTATTGTCATAAATAAGAACACATAAAAAAGGTAACTGCACTGAAATTGCCCCAAAATAAAACACCTCCATTTATTCGGATATCAATAACTGTTTCCGAATTTGGAGGTGATTTAAATAAGATAATGAGGTAGAACTCATTATTGCTGGTTTTTCGTATTCTTCTATTCTCCAAAAAACTGATGGGCATATGTATTCCGAACAGACATAACCATTCCCAGCAGGATCATATTAGAAAATAAAGAACTCCCTCCATATGTCAAAAAAGGAAGGGCAATGCCTTTAACTGGCAACATCCCCTCTACCATACCTATGTTCTGCACTATTTGTATAGTAAGACTCAAAGCCAACCCGGCACAAATATACGTTCCGAATGGATCATTACTCTTTGAACCTATCTCTAAAATCCTGGTTATTAGTAGGAAAAAGAGCAATATAACAGCTGACCCTGTCAGAAATCCTCCCTCTTCCGCAATAGAAGCAAAGATAAAATCTGTATGCTTTTCCGGAACATACACGTTCCCTTCTTCTATTCCTTTCCCTGTAAGACCTCCTGTTCCAACTGCCAACACAGATCTTCTGCTTTGAAATGCTTGGTTGCTATTATCACTAGGATCCAGCCAACCTATTATTCTATCCTGCTGATGGGGTTTAAGCTTAGGTATCACATCATCATAAATAATCTCTGGTTTAAATAAAAATAAGAAAACAACCATACCGATTACAAGTAATGGTACCAATATGCCTATTGTTACTACAATTTTGTTAAGCTTTATCATCCCTAACATGGCCACGATTGCAAACATGTAAAGCATGACCATACCTGTATCTGGCTGTTGATAGACTAGTAAGCTCGGAGGAATCGTCACCAGTAATATTTTACCCAGTAGTAACAAATCCTCCTGTACTGTTCTGTTAAGGCGTTTTTCTTTAGTATCAGCTATCAATTTGGCTACCAATACAATCAAGCTAATTCGGAAAAACTCTGATGGCTGGATGGATCCTACAAAAGGAATACTGAACCATCTTTTCGCTCCGAGTATATTAGGCGCAATCGATTCAGGAGCGATAGTAAGAAACAATAGCGACAAAACTGAAACAATATAGAACGACCAAGCAAGCAAACGAAGCTGATTTAAATCCAATAGTCTGAACAATAACAGAAGAGTAAAGCCAATTATGTAGTTGATAAATTGCTTCTGTGCAAAATTCTGGCTGCCGAATTGTCCTCCAGACTGCGTACTAAAAATGAATAAAATACTGATTCCGCACAATAAACATAATATGATCATGATCAGTTTATCCAACTCACCCAATCGCAATTTCTTCCCAAACATAGTTAACGCCTTCTTTCCACGATAGGAATGCGGATTTGCTTGGCTTCCCGTGAGATCTGCAAAATAATTCCCATCGTAAACAGATTTACAATAAGAGAGGAACCACCATAACTAATAAAGGGCAATGGTATTCCTGTAATCGGTAAAAGGCCTGCAACTGCACCTAAGTTGAAAACCACTTGAACCATAATTTGAAACAAAAAACCAATCGTCAATAAAGTACCGAATGAATTCTTTGCATGTAATGCTATATAAACTCCTTTTATAAGGAGCCCGAAATAAAGGAAAAACACCACGGCCAACCCAAAAGTCCCCAATTCCTCCAATACAACAGCCATGATAAAATCTGTATGAGCTTCGGGAAGAAAACCGAGTTTCTGAATACCGCCTCCTACACCTTTTCCTAATACACCGCCTGAAGCAATGGCTTCATAGCCATTAATCAGCTGATAACCTTTACCATTTGGATCACTGAATGGATCCCGAAAGGATAAGATGCGCGCTAATCGATAAGGAGCAGATACAGCTAAATAAACCACAGCGCACGCACCAACTCCGACGATACCGAGCAGATGACGTTTCTTGACTCCCGCACACAACAGAATAAAGACACAAGGTATCGCTATAGATGTAGCAGTTCCTAGATCCGGCTGCATAAGAATGAGCAAGAATACCACCCCTAGCAGTAAGAGCGGCGGTAATAGCTCTTTACTGAAATTAGTAAGTGTCTTCTCTTTTTTTCCGTACACGGATGCAAAATAGACAACCATTGTGAATTTCACGAATTCTGCTGGCTGAAGGACGAGAGAACCTATTTGCAGCCAGCGCTGGGAATTATTCCGGACTTCTCCAAACCAAGGCGTAAGGACAAGTATGAGTAAAAGCCTCGATCCAATAATAAGAAGCGGAATCCATTTTTGATACAGCTTATAAGGCAGAAAAAAACCTATTGCCATAGCAAAGATTCCAATCAAAAACGATATCCATTGTCGATGAAAAAAGAAGTTTGAGACATTATATTTTATTGAACCTAATGAATAGCTAGCGCTATAAACCATGATCAATCCAAATAAACTAATACTTGTAATTAAAAAAAGTAACGTCTTGTCTAGCTCTTTTAATTTCGATAACATATCGAGCATCTCCAATTAAGCAAACTAAGTCATCTAGAAAAATACCGGCTTTCGCAATGATAGCGGTAGTGTTGACAATATGTCAACACTACCGCTGAATTTCTACCCCAACATTGACAAAACATCAACATTTCTATATGGTATCTTACTGAGAAAAAAGTCAGAAATAAATAGTGAGGAAAATTATTATGGATTTTTGGATTTTGCTATGCAAATATCTCTTTTTAGGTCTTGTTCAGGGAATATCCGAACCGATCCCAATCAGTTCAAGTGGACACTTGATTATTGCGCAGCATCTATTAGGTATAGAAGTAAAGGATTTAAGCTTTGAAGTAATCGTCAACACAGCTTCTCTTATTGCTGTGATACTTGTTTATAAAAATCAAATTGCCAGATTATCTGCTTCAACTTACCAATACATAGTGAAGCGAGAAGAAACAAAAAAAGATGATTTCAAACTCGTTATCTATCTTATTATCGGGACAATACCAGCCGCATTATTGGGACTGCTATTTAACGATTTTATTGGAGAGAATCTGAAAAGTACATTTACGGTTGGCATCGCGCTGCTTTTAACTGCAATATCTTTGTTCCTTATCAGAAACATCAAAGGAACTATAAACTCACAAAAGATAGGCTGGAAAGAGGCACTACTGGTAGGACTTGGGCAATCAATTGCTCTTATTCCTGGTGTGAGTCGCTCCGGTGCAACCGTCGTGGCAGGCATGCTTACAGGAATGAATCGAAATACAGCATTAATGTTCTCCTTTTTACTCTATATACCGGTAAGCTTAGGAGCTAGTATCCTAGAGATTCCTGATATGTTCAGCCAAAATATTACTACAGATTATTTAATCGCATATGCTGTAGCGTTTGTTGCATCTCTTATCGGTACTTATTTTGCTTTGAAATGGTTTATCGACGTCATGAAAAAAGGTAAATTGATATATTTTTCTATCTATTGCTTATTCTTAGCGATTATCACATTGTTTCTATTAAAAAAACACCCAGCCAAGCGATGCTTGGCTGGGTGTTTTTTTAGATGAATATATCCAATATCATCGTAAATACAAGACCTGATACAGCTACAACTGTCGATAGTACAGTATAAGTTCCAAAGGCTTCTTTCAGTGTCATACCTAAGGATTCTTTTACCATCCAGAATCCAGCGTCGTTAACGTGAGATGCAATTGCACTGCCGGCACCTGTTGCAAGAGCTACTAGCTCCAGGTTTACATCTGGCATAGTACCTAGTGACGGAATAACCAGCCCCGCTGTTGTCAGTGTAGCAACTGTTCCTGATCCAAGACAGATACGAAGGATTGCTGCAACCATCCAAGCGAAGAATACTGGAGACATGGATGTATCTGCAAAGATAGAGGCTACATAGTCACCAACACCGCCATCGATGAGGACCTGCTTCAAGGCTCCGCCTCCACCGATGATCAATAGAAGCATTCCAAGTGCGTTAATAGCTGATCCACAGGAATCCATCAGTTTCTTAATAGGAATATTTCTTCTTATCCCCATTGTGTATATCGCAACTAATAGTGAAATTACCATCGCTGTGGAAGAGTTACCCACAAAGCGGATGATTTCTATTAACATATTGTCAGCAAATCCTCGTTCTGCTTGCAGGATATCCACAGCTGCGCCAATTGCCATGAGGATAACTGGGAATAGTGCAGTGAAAACACTGATACCGAAACCTGGCATTTCTTCTTCTTTGAATGTTTTTGCAACACCAAAGGATTCACTGCCCTCACGTGTCCAAGCAGTTGGAACGATTTTTTTAGCAAGCTTCGGATACAGGATACCCGCAAGGATAACCGTAGGAATTGCAACAATGATACCATAAATCAACATAAGTCCAATATTTGCACCATATTCGGCTGCTACTGCAGTCGGACCTGGGTGCGGCGGCAGGAATGCGTGTGTTGCAAGTGCCGCTGTTACCATCGGCAAACCAAGATGCACGATCGATACTTTCAATTCTTTTGCGATCGAGAAGATGATCGGAATAAGCAAAACGATTGTTACTTCAAGGAACAATGCAATACCAACGATGAATGAAGCAAATAGAACAGCCCACTGAATACGTTTTTCGCCGAATTTATCAATAAGCGTAGTCGCAATTCGGTTGGCACCGCCAGCGTCTGCAATCAAACGTCCTAGCATAGCACCCATACCGAATATCAGCGCTATATGACCGAGTGTGCCGCCTAAACCGCTTTCAATTGAGCCAACTACTTCTGACATCGGCATTCCTAGCAGCAATGCGACGATAAAGGAAACAATGATCAAGGAAACGAATGTGTTCAGTTTAAGTCCCATAATCATGATAAGCAATAATAGTACACCTAAAGCTATGATCAGTAATGGCATGATGATTTCCCCCAAATCTCTTTGTAAGTGTTTACATTGTTGTCCGTCAGAAAGGAAGGACTTCTACATCCTTCCAATCTTCCGGTATGTTGTTTTGCTTAAAGCGTCGTACGAGTAAAGTTTGGTGCATATTGCGCTGCAACTTTGATACATTCTTCCATGCTGATACTTTCCGCAATGTTCTTGCCCGCAATATCAAATGCTGTACCGTGGTCGACGGATGTACGCAAGAACGGCAGGCCATTCGTGATGGAAACAGTACGGTGGAAGTCTGTCATCTTCGCTGCGATATGACCTTGGTCATGATACAAGGAAAGAACTGCATCATATTTGCCGTTTAGTGCTTGGAAGAAGACAGAGTCAGCAGGAACAGGTCCGACTGCATCGATACCATCTTTAACAGCAAGCTCGATACCTGGTTTGATTTGTTCTACTTCCTCCCAGCCGAACAAGCCGCCTTCACCGCTATGCGGGTTCAAGCCTGCCACTGCAAAGCGGCGATTTTCCACACCTAGACGCTGAAGTGCTTTGTCACAGCGAATCAAGTAATCTTGTACTCTTTCTTTTGTCATCTGTGCAATAGCATCTTTTAAAGAAAGGTGACGTGTAAGGAAGAAGATACGCATACCGTTTACTTCGAACATTGTTAGCGGATCATCAGAACCTGCTAGGTCCTCCAGCATTTCTGTATGTCCGATGTAAGGAACTTTCGCTGCTTTCAAGGACTCTTTGTTGATTGGAGTTGTCGCAAGTGCTTGCACTTGACCATCCATCGCAAGCTCAACAGATTTCTTGATATATTCGAAAGCGCCTTGGCCCCCCTGAGCCGAAACTTGGCCGTATTCTAGTGCTTCGATATCAATGTTGTCCAGATTGATTACGTCGACTGTACCCAACTCGTATTTTCCTTCTGTCGGGGAAGATACTTCGTTTACTTCCAGGTTCGCCTCAACGATTTCAATCGCTTTTTTGATGACTGCTGTATCACCAATCACAAGTGGTTTACATACATCGTATATTTCCTGCTTTGTTAGTGACTTCATTGTAATCTCCGGCCCGATACCTGCTGGATCTCCCATTGGAATTGCGATAATTGCTCTTTCTGTCATTGTTTATTCCTCCTTAAAATTTAGCTTCCAAATATTTCACGCTTGTATAAATTGCTTTCGTTCCACCTGCCGTGCCGCCTTTAGTTACGATTGGAATACCATCCAGGTATCCTCCCATAAACTTTCCATAAGCGATTAGCGGCAGAATCTCATCCAACAGCTGAATTCCTTCTGCTCTGCTTATCGAGCATAGTGAAGCGGTTACATCTCCTCCGCTAGAGAAACAGCCTCCGATTTCAAACTCACTCTCCTGGACAACTACCCGTGTTATCTTGCCGAGACCGTCTGCGATACGTTTCGCTAACGCATCCTGACTCACGCCCTGCTGTGCTCCGAGCGTTTTCAAATCAAGGATCTCAGCACCTGGTGCATCAGTCGTGATCAACAGAATATCCTGCTTCTCCATCTCCTGCTTTGCCAGAGCAATTACACGATCTACCTCTTCATCCCAGACACCATCCACTGTCGCCAGCTTTTTGGAATCCACATAAATTGGTCGGAGATTCGTCTTATCCTTCAGGTATTGCAGCTGTTTCGAGCTATTCGAAGTAACACTTCCAACTGTGACAATAATTTTCTTATCCTTCATTCGCTTCCGGCTGAATGCTCGAGCGAATGCTGCTGTCAGCGGACCAGGATCAGCCGGCACCATTTGATAGGATTCAAGCTCTGCCATAGCTCCTGCTACCGCATCAATGTCTTCATTCGTGATGACATCCGGAACAATGACTCTGGCACCCGCGTCGATTGCTTCCTGCATCTTGTTCTCGATCGCTTGCTTACCTGCAAGGATTGTCTCAAGTCCGATGCTTGCTACTGTAAATTTACTCTGTTTTTCTACCAGTTTAGGGACATGTGATTCCGTTACTGGTTTAACTGGATCCTTACCTACATCTGACAATTGAACAGGTACACCGTGAACGAGCAAGTACCCGCCAGAAACAATTCTTCCAGAATCCGGGTAAGCCGGTACGACAACAGCGACTGCCTGTGTTCCCAGTTCATCGAGCAGTGTATCCAGCTCAACGCCGATATTACCGCGCACTGTACTGTCAATCCGCTTGCAGACGATATCCGTTTCCCACTTCTTCAGGTTGTCCGCAACCGTTTTCACACGACGGTGTGCGACCTCCTCTTTCACATACCGGCTATCGGTATCGACAATCACACCGTTAATCTGGTCTGAGGAAGGGAGATGGTCGTAGAAGACCATCGTCGCAACGTTATATCCAAGCTTCGTCAGCTTAACACCAGTTCCATTTCCACCAGTTAGATCATCTGCAATAACACCAATCTTCATCAGGCTTCCTCCTCTGCTGCTACGACCTCCAAAAGCTCCGGTAATTCTCTCGGATGATAAGCCTTTATACCGCTATCCGAAATGACACCGGATAATACTTCCAAGTCACAAACTTTCGCCAGCGCCTTCTGATCAAGCTTGCTCGAATCTGCAACCAGCCAAGTCGCCTGAGCTGATTCGACCATCAGTTTCTTAATGGAAGCCTTCTCAAAAGTAGGCGCCGTCACACCAACTTGCAGGTGAACTGCATGGGCACCTAGGAAAAACAGATCTACATGCAGGTTACGCAAAGTCTGCTCTGTGAGCGGACCGAATAGCGCCCCGATATTATTCTGCATCTCTCCGCCAGTCAGAATCACTTTGACCTCACTGTCCATCAGCTCAGCCGCAATCTTGATATCATTCGTTACGACAGTCAAATTCTGCTTCTGCTTTAGCAGCTTTGCGATTTCAAGTGTCGTTGTTCCTGAATCAAGGAGGATTGTAAAGTGTTCCTGTACAAGCTCAACAGCCCGTTTGGCAATCTGACGTTTTTCATCAGCATGCTTACCTTCTTTTGTCTGGAATGACGACTCCATCACCAGCGGCTTATTAAGGATAGCACCGCCCAGCGTCCGGATGATCTGCTCCTGTTCCTCCAAATAGTTCAAATCTCTTCGGATTGTCATAGCAGATACATTCAACTCTGCTGCCAATGCATCGATATCTATCTTTTCATTCTTATTTAATTGTTCTAAAATCACATTTCTACGTTCATTTGGCTGCATTTTGTATCACCTTTGTTAATCATGAACATCTTATGTGTTCATGATATGCTTATTTATGTTAAAAGTCAACATTACTTTGTTATTTATTTTCAATATTGTTATCGTTAGTGTTAATCATTAACATATTATTAATTCCTGTAAAACTGCAGAGTAAATTGTAAAGTAATAACTATACCACTCTTACAGCTCTTTTCTTCTGCTGCACCTTTCAATACAAAAAACAATTCATCTATTAAGGATGAGTATGTATAGATATTTGGACGATGAGGATTTGTATTCATATAGAAGATATGTAATCACTATGGTTTGGACATCTGCAGAGAAAGTCGATTTAAAGAAGACACACAACTTTCTGGACTGTAAGGCAAAGATAAATCAGATGACAATCAAAACGGCCTGTTTATCCCAGGGAACCGGCGCGCTCTTATATCTTATTATTTTAAAAAAACAATAAAAAAGTGAACATATTAATACGCTGTATTCTCTAATTAGTGTGAAAGGAGGTAAGGTAGTGAAAACAGCAGTTTTTAAAGAAATACAAATGGAGAGAAAAATGGACTTAGCACTTTTAGCAAAAAATGGTGATAAAGAAGCATTTTCATCACTGATCCAAGAAAACAAGCGGAATTTATATCGTGTGGCAAAAGGGATATTACACCATGAAGCCGATGTCGAAGACGCCATTCAGATGACTATCTTAAAGGCTTATGAAAATATAGGCAAATTAAGAGTGGCCGATTACTTCAAAACCTGGATCATTCGAATACTTATTAACGAATGTAAGAGTATGTTAAGGAAAAGATATAGAACGGTTTATTTAGATAATACCAGTCAGGAAATAGCTTCTTTTGAAGATACGTATGAAAATCTTGAATTACAAGAAGCTCTCTATTCTCTGAAAGAAAAACTACGGATTGTTACCGTACTCTTTTATTATGAAGATCTATCAACAAAAGAAATTGCTAAATTATTATCTATACCTGAAGGAACTGTTCGCTCCAGATTATCAAAAGCAAGGACACTCTTACAAAAAAAATTAAATGAATATAGAAAGGAGCAGTAATATGACAAACAAATTTGACGAAAGTTTCAAAGATAAGATAAAGGAAAATCATAATACTATACCAGAACGTCTCCAAGCTAAAATTGACGATACTTTGGCAATCTTACCTGATAAAAATCTCCGCAGAAAAAGAAAGAAGACAGCTATTACATGGTCAGTTGCTGCTGCTATTCTTGCCATTTCCTTGATGAGTGTTCAATTGAATCCATCATTGGCAAGCAGTATAGGAGTTCCTAATATACTTATAGATAAGCTTTCATTAGGTGATGCGGAGAAAGTATCCAATGAAGCTAACGTTATACAAGAAAGTAATGGGGTGAAAATATCCATTACTAATGCAATATTTGATGGCTATTACCTATTGGTTTCCTATCATGCTGAAAGTGATCAGCCTTTCTCTGAAACACCTAGCCTCTTCCCTGAAGAGGCGAAAATTACTTATGATGGTTTTGAATCAACCATTTCTCCTTCAAATGAAGTAGGTGAGTTTTTAGATAAAAACAAGAAAGCTTATGATGGCATAGTGATTTTCCCGCTAAACAAAGAGGCATTCACTGTTAGTGATACAGATGAAGCAAAGTTAGACCCTGATATCTTAGTAAAAGGAAACCAGATTGATATCTCAGAATTACCGAAAAAATTTAAATTAGATATGAAAGCAACAGCTCTAGGCTTTAAAGAGGACAAAAAGCTGAAAGGAGAATGGCAGTTTTCCCTTCAAGTGGACACGAAGAAAGCAGCTAATAATAGCAAGACAGTGGAAGTAAATAAAGATCTGCCTGCATTAGGTACAGATGTAAAGGTAGAGAAAATAGTAATAACCCCTATCAGAATTCACTTGCAAGGTGTACAGCACGAAAACGCCGGCATTATTGATTTTCTGATTGAAGACAACGATGGAGAAGCAAAGCATTGGCTGAATGGATCAGTCGGAGTCGGTGAAAATGGTTCTGAAAGAATGTTAGGCAGCTTTGAAAACCTTAATCCTCTAATGAAGACTTTAAAAGTTGTACCGTATAAACTAGATATGAGTGTCGAATTGACAGCAGAAAATTCTACTCTATTCCAGCCAAATGGAGAAACGAAACTCCCCATAAGTAAAGATGAGTATATTACCATTTCAAACGTAGAGGTGAAAGATGGTAAAACATATATTTCCTATCACGCTGATGTTCCAGTAAATGAATATTTGCCTTTTGTCATTAAAGATAAAAACGGAGCAGATCATATACGGATTTTAGATGAAAGTATTGGTTCTCGGGCCAATACAGATGCAGTAGTAGTACTAGAAGGAAACCTTTTAGATGAAGATTATACTATCTATAGTCCAAATACGTATTACTTTGATGAAGCATTTACGGTAGATCTGAATCAATAGCGGATAAAGCTGAGGGAGACAGACTCAAGCTAGATGAAATACAAATAAAAAAACATATTAGGCTGTCATACTACCCGATTATTTTGGTATATGATAGCCTAAAAGTGAATTTACCATTTGTTAGAGGAGTTCATCATTGCTACTTTACTAGGCAATCTATTTATCGTAGAAGTTTTATTAAACAATTTCGGACTTACAACATTTTTGCTTTCGTACATCCAGCCATCTTCTTTATAAGTGCACTGCTGCTTTTCCTGCCGATTTACAGCTTGTTGAAACTTATCGAGATCGGACTGTTCTTAATGCTCGGGAAGGTTACACTCGGTGCTTTACGCTGGCATCTGCAGCTTCTATTCCGCTGCCAGGTTCAGGCCTTCTAGATAATCGGACACTTGAGTGTCTTCAAACTGTTTTTTGGAGGAACCAAAGTCAGCTAAGATCCATTTGCTCCTTCTCCTCCTGCTCCGATTACAAATGAATGGTTCTCGTTTATGGGAAACTATTACGACTCCTTTCTTACCGGGACAACCTGGCTACTATGGACGCCACTTCTAGCTATCATTGTGACAATCATCTCTTTTCGATTACTGATCAATGGATTGCAAAAGTATTTTCAGCAGCAAAAAACGCCGCCCCTTCATTAGGGCGGCGTTTTTTCAATTGGAAATGCTTTCTTCCAGCTGTTCGACCTGGGTTTGCTTGCGCATTTCCACTTCAACGATCTGATGGTTCAGTGTCTCCGTTATCTCCCACTCATATCCATGAGCTTCTATGACGCGATGCTCCTCGATACTTCTAAGATTGGTGAGCATCCAGCCGCCGATTGTATCGACTTCTGCCTCGTTAATGAAACGAATGTTAAATTGCTCTTCGATTTCCTCGAGCAGGACACGGCCATTCAAACGGTACTTATTTTCAGATACCTCTTGGATGTCCGGTTTTTCATTTTCATCGAATTCGTCACGTATTTCCCCGACGATTTCTTCAAGCATATCCTCCATCGTCACGATACCAGCAGTTCCGCCGTACTCATCGACTACTAGCGCGATATGAACACGTTTCTTCTGCATGGTCAGCAGTGTATCATTCAGACTTGTTCCTTCATGCACCGTCGGGATTGGGTGAATGAAAGCATCTAATTTCTTGTCTTCTTTCGAGGTGAAATCAGTCAGCATTTCTTTGACGTTTACAAAACCATAAATCCGGTCTTTATCACCGTCTTCTGTGACTGGATAACGTGTATACTGATGCTCCACCATTATTCCCTGGATTTCTTGGCGTGTCATTGTATCAGAAATCGCGACAACCTGTGTCCTCGGAACAAGGATATCCTTGACGACGCGATCGTTGAATGTGAAGATGTTTTCCATATAATCCAGCTCAGTTTTGTTGATTTCACCGCTCTGGAAGCTTTGTGCCATAATAATCTTCAGTTCCTCTTCGGAGTGGGCCTGTTCATGCGCAACCTGCTTAACACCGAACATGCGCAGGAATACGCGTGCAGATCCATTCAGTGTGTAGATAAAAGGTGCCATCAGCTTACCGAACCAGTACAGCGGACGCGCCAGAATGAGCGTCATCTTCTCTGTATATTGGATTGCTAATGTTTTCGGAGCCAGCTCACCGATAACGACGTGCAGGAAAGTCACGACCGCAAAGGCGATAGCAAATGAAAGAATTGTAGAAAGAGATTCTGAAAAACCGAAGTAATCGAATACTGGGTGTAATATCTTCTCTACAGTCGGTTCACCTAATGCACCAAGTACCAATGCAGTAACAGTGATTCCAAGCTGACAAGCAGATAAGTAGTAATCGAGATTATGGACTAGCTTCTTGACGACTAAGGCGTTCTTGTTTCCTTCTTCGATGAGCTGCTCGACTCGTGACATACGTACCTTTACGACCGAGAACTCGGCACCGACGAAGAATGCCGTCAGAATGATGAACAAGGCTACTAAAGCTAGATTAAGTACTAATAATGGGTCCAAATTTTCCCCCTAAACAGGGGTTCACCTCCGTATGATGTTGTTTTTCTATATTGGTGTCTTTTTCCGCAGCGGCAATATATTCAGCACCTTCACCTTCCCAAGGGAATCGCCTCCTTTCAATTTTGAAAAAAAAGCCCCCATCTCGTTACCGGGATGGAGGCCTTTTTCTCCGCTCTTGTATACTAACTTATCGAAATTATAAGGTATATATGCTGTATTTTCAAATAAATCACCGTGAATTATTTTCGAATTTTATTTCACTCAGCTATAATAATAGTAACCGCTATCATTATAGAAGGACTGGATATCCTTTACGAAAAGCTGATCCATGTAAAAGCTGCACTCCTTTGGATTACTTTATCTCTGTCTCATAAAGTAAATATCATGAAGAAAAGCGGGAAACTATCATAGAAGCCAAACAAGGAGGGGACGTATGAAGAAATTAAAGATAGCAAGCTTACCAGGAGATGGAGTAGGAAAAGAAGTAGTTCCAGCAGCGCAGACAGTTTTGAAAGCGATTTCCGAAGTGCATGGCGGTCTGCAGTTCGAATTCGACGAGTATCCGTGGAGCTGCGAATATTATCTGGAGCACAATCAAATGATGCCAGACGATGCATTGGATCGCCTGCAGGATGCAGATGCTATTTTTCTCGGTGCTGTTGGGAACCAGGAGCTAGTTCCAGATCATATTTCCTTGTGGGGTATGCTGATCAAGATACGGCGAGAATTTGAACAGGTCATCAATATCCGGCCTGCCAAACTATTGAAGGGTATTACCTCACCACTTACCAACCCGAAGGACTTCGATTTATTAGTTGTACGGGAGAATAGTGAAGGCGAATACAGCGAAGTGGGCGGCCGGATTTTTCGTGGTGTAGACGAAGTGGCAATTCAAAATGCGATTTTCTCAAGACGTGGCACAGAAAGAGCGATGCGCTATGCTTTTGAGCTTGCCGCAAAGCGCCGTAAGCATGTAACTAGTGCAACAAAGTCAAATGGAATTGTGCATTCTATGCCATTTTGGGATGAAGTCTTTCAAACTGTGAAAAGTGATTATCCGGATATCAGTACAGAAAGTCAGCACATTGACGCCCTCGCTGCCTTCTTTGTCACGCAGCCGCAGCGCTTCGATGTTATTGTTGCAAGCAATCTATTTGGTGATGTTCTTACCGATATCGGCGCCGCCATCATGGGAAGCATTGGTATTGCTCCTGCTGCCAATATCAATGTGAATGGTAAGTATCCTTCTATGTTCGAGCCCGTCCATGGTTCTGCTCCGGACATCGTCGGTAAAGGCATCGCCAATCCGATCGGACAAATTTGGACAGCGAAGCTAATGCTAGATCATTTTGGTGAAGAAGAGCTCGGCATTAATCTGCTGGATATCATTGAGGATGTGACAGCAGCTGGCATTCTGACGCCTGATTTGGGCGGGAAGTATGGTACGGCGGATGTAACTGAAGCCATTATAGAAAGGGTAAATAAACTATGACAACTAATTAAAAAAATATCGTTTGCGCTGTCAGTTTTCCAAACGCTTAGCAGGGAACAGCTTATGCCATCGCCGTGCTGTTCTCGTAGGAGAAGCTTCACTTTGCACAAAAAAGTTGTTGGTATTTTCGAGTCTCCGTGTTCTGCCTATGCTAGTGCAAATAATATTAAAAACAAAACCCGAAAGAAGCAAATTTTTAATGACGATTTGCCTCGTTCGGGTTTTTATCTAAGCTGAAATACGTTTGTCCCAGCCTCTTTATTCAGCTCATTACTTTCAGTTTGTTATCATCTTTTTCAATCATTAAGCGCCCTAGAAAATAGTATACGTCGATTCGGGAGTATAAACCTATTTTCTTATATAATTTGCTCACATAATCCCGTATCGTTTTGGCGCTCAGCTTCAGCGCATCAGCCATTTCCTTGTTCCTGTATCCTTTATAAATAAGGTAGACAAGATCTGATTCCCTGGCAGTCAGGTGAATTGCCTGTTCCTTCAATCGCTGCAATAGTTCCTTCTTCTCTTCTGAAATAAATTCTTCTAATAGTAATTTTGCTAGTTTACCTGAAAGAATCATTTCCTCTTTGAAGATATTGCGCATGCTCTCAACAAAAAAGCTAGGATCTGATTCGTATAAAAGGAAGCCATCCACTCCAATGTGAATTCCTCTCAACAGAATATTTTTATCACTTTCAGGCAGAATGAATATTATTTTTAGAGCAGGATATTTTTGCTTGAGCCACTCAATCGTTATGAACCCTCCTAAACCTAGGATGAAGGTATTGACCAGAAGAATATCAGGAGTACTTTCTTGGATTGCATTCACTATACCCACCTTATCGCTGAAATTCCCTACTACCTTCATATTCGGTTCTGAACTCAAAATTGCTTGAATTCCTGCACCAAAAATTCCATTATTGTCAAACATCAATATATTTAGCACGTTGGACAACCTTTCGTGTGATAGATTCTGCTCCTCTATTCATTGTAAAGAAACACCCTATACAAAATCTGTACATCATGTGTATAGCAGGGGCATTTTGCCGATTCCAACGAAATTTAAAAGAGAGTACAGAACTTTCATTCTGTACTCCTTTTATGTGCGCCTATCTTCTAACTAAAAAAAACCAAACATGTACCCTGTACGCACTGTTTGGGCTTTCTAGCTGCAATGTATAGACGTGCTGTCCTGCTATTACTTTTCATTTTCAAATTTGTTTATAAACGACTAATTCTGACGCGCGCTCATCATAAGATATCTAGTTAATACAGCTTAGAAGATGCCATATTTCTTCTCCTTCTCTAGGAAACTGATACTGAAAAAACTAGTTAGGACAAACCCAGAGCAGATTTACAGAAAATATAGATTAGCGTAAAGGAATGTATAATAAAGGTAGAATCACTCTTGGATCTGTTCCATTTCTCAAACTTCAGTGTATTAATATTAAATTCCCCACACAAAAAAAGAGCGCAATATGCGCTCTTATACCAATTTTCTTGCCAGCTCACGATTACGCTGCTTGAACAATACATTATGAGAGGAAACCATCCCCCAGCTGTCAGCAGCAGGCTCGATATACTGTTTCGCTTTATTGACAGCATTCGCTGCATCATGGAAGCAGCCGGCAATCAAGGTGACCTTGCCATCATGCTTCAGGATATCTCCTGCAGCAAACAGACCAGGTACAGAGGATTCCCCGCTCGGCGTTCCAGCGATATAGTAATTATCCAATAGCTCAATATCCACTTCACTGTTTTGAATCAAATCCATATCCCGTTCGTAGCCGTGATTGACAATTACCTCATCAATTGGCAAGAAAGTAGTTTCGTTCGTTTCATGATTCGTCAATTCCACGCGTTCAATATGCTGCTGGTTCGGACATGCCACGAGCTTCGTGATTGATGTACAAAGGAAACACTTGGCGCCACTGCACATCAAACGCTCAACTGATGCTTCATGACCCTTCAGTGCCTCATTACGATATGTAACGTATACCTTTTTCGCAATCGGCTCCAGCTCATTTGCCCAATCGACAGCAGAGTTTCCGCCGCCGGAGATGATGACAGTCTTATCCTTGAATCGCTGCATGTCTTTCACTGTATAATTAAGATTTGCTACCTCGAATCTCTCACAGCCTTCGATCGATAGCTTTTGCGGATTAAGTATACCGCCGCCGACTGCTACGATGATTGTTTTCGAATAGTGAACTGTACCACTTGCCGCATGGAGCTCAAAGATACCGTCATCGTTTCGTTTGATACTTATTACCTTCTCGTTCAATACCACTTCCGGATCGAAGGTGAGCGCCTGCTCGGTCAGCTGGTCAATTAGCTTGCCTGCCGGAAGCGGCGGTAATCCGCCCACGTCCCAAATCATCTTTTCCGGATAAACATGCAGTTTACCGCCCAAATAGGGCTGAAACTCGATGATTTTCGTCTTCATTTGCCGTAATCCACTATAGAAAGCGGAATATAATCCCGCTGGACCTCCACCAATGATGGTAACATCATACAGCAATTCTTCCTGCACACTGATTCCTCCTTTAATCCGATAGTGATAATCATTCTCATTCAAATATAACGGAATAAATTCTCAAAATCAATGTTGACATCTAAATTTTCTGCCTTTATTATGTAATCAAGCGAGATTGATAATCATTCTCATCGTATAACCCTGGTGCCCTGTCCCCCTAACAGGGCACTCCCCCCATAAAAAATATGAGGAGTGACATACATAATGAAAAAGTTATTCCCGGTCTTATTTATCTTAGTGCTTGTATTAGCTGCTTGCGGCAGCAATAATTCTTCTAGTTCTGGTGAGAAAGCGACCTCATCCGGTAATGGGAACGACACATTCACATACGAATCGGAAGATGGCCCAGTAGAGGTACCCGCTCATCCGAAACGCGTCGTGGTCCTTTCCTCTTACGTTGGTGATTTAATCGATTTAGATGTGCCAATTGTCGGAGCAGATGCCTGGTCGATGCAGAATCCACGCTTTAAAGATGCCTTGAAGGATGCTGAAGAAGTGACAGAGGATGATTTGGAGAAAATCATCGAGCTCAAACCGGACTTAATTATTGGGTTAACCAGTTTAAAAAATCTAGATAAACTAAAAGAGATTGCCCCTACAGTGACTTTTACTTACGGTAAATTGAATTATCTTGATCAGCATGTGGAAATCGGTAAACTGGTCAATAAAGAAGATGAAGCACAGTCTTGGGTCGATGACTTTACAAAACGCGCAGCGGAAGCTGGTGAACAGATTAAGGAGAAAATCGGACCTGATGCAACAGTCTCTGTTGTCGAGAACTTTGATAAACAGCTCTACGTATATGGTGATAACTGGGGCCGCGGAACAGAAGTACTTTACCAGGCAATGGGCTTGAATATGCCGGAAAAAGTAAAAGAGGACGCATTGGAGGCCGGTTACTTCGCTTTATCAACGGAAGTATTACCGGATTACATGGGCGACTACGTGATCTTCAGTAAATTCGATGATACCGATACATCTGTCGAGGATTCGGAGACTTTCCAGAACACTACTGCTGCGAAAAACAATCATGTATACGAAGTCGATGGAAATGCCTTCTACTTTAACGATTCCAATACACTGGATTACCAGTTAGACTTTATTAAAGAGAGCTTCCTAGGGAAATAGGAAGCTCTTTCCCTTATCTTACATAGAAAGATGCGTGCCTGATGAAGAACATACCATTTACTCTGAAACTTATAGTTGGAATCATGCTTTCCCTTACAGCATTCGCTGTGGCTTTATCATTCGGGGCTGCTGATATATCCTTCCGGGATGTGTGGGGTGCAATATTCACCAGTCAACATAATGCAGACATATTAATAATCCGTGAAAATCGTCTGCCGCGGGAAGTCGGAGCTTTCTTTGTCGGAGCTGCTTTAGCTGTGGCGGGTGCCATCATGCAGGGTATGACACGTAATCCGCTGGCAGATCCGGGACTGCTCGGTTTAACAGCTGGAGCCAATGCCGCGCTGGCAGCTGCTATGGCGTTCATCCCCCAAGCAAATTATATTGTTATTATTATTGCCTGCTTCATCGGAGCAGCTGTCGGTGCCGGACTAGTATTCGGGATTGGATCGCTTCGTCTTGGCGGTCTTTCCCCAGTGAAGGTCGTCTTGGCTGGGGCTGCTGTATCCGCCTTGTTATATGCGATATCCGAAGCAATCGGTTTAAGCTTCAAGCTGTCCAAACAAGTTTCCGCTTGGACAGCCGGCGGTCTAGTCGGTGTTAACTGGACGCAGTTACAGCTCGTTATTCCAATCATACTGGCAGGAATCATCTTGTCGTTATTTCTTTCGCATCAGCTAACACTGCTCAGCTTAAGTGATGAAGTAGCTGTTGGCCTTGGTCAGAAAACTTTTGCAATCAAAGCATTATTATTCCTTGTAACTATCCTTTTGGCAGGAGCATCAGTTGCATTGGTCGGTAACATGACATTCATCGGTCTGATGATTCCTCATATTGTCCGTTTTTTTGCGGGTACGGATTATCGTTATATACTGCCGTTATCCTTTTTTGCCGGAGGAACTTTCATGCTGCTCGCTGATACAGCTGCCCGGACGATCAATGCACCATATGAAACACCGCTTGTGGCCATCGTGGCTGCGCTCGGTTTGCCATTCTTCTTATTCATCGTCCACCGGGGAGGTCGCGCTTACTCATGAAAACAGCAAAGAAAAGCAAACAGGCTATCCTGATGATTTCTCTGGCTGCGTTGATCCTTGTTACAATCGTCATCGGAATGGGGCTTGGTCCTGCCTCGCTATCTTATAATCGATTACTGCCGACATTATTTGGCAATGGGACTTTTCCTGAATCATTCGTTCTGTTTGATATCCGGCTTCCTCGTATTACAGTTACACTACTAGCTGGAATGGCATTGGCCCTGTCTGGTACAATCCTCCAAGGAATCACGAGAAATGATCTGACAGATCCTGGAATCATCGGTATTAATTCCGGTGCCGGATTGGGTATTGCGGTATTTTTCCTATTCATGCCGATCGATGCAGGAAGCTTTGCATATGCCTTGCCGCTTGTAGGATTTGGTAGTGCACTTGTGACAGCCATGCTGATTTATCTTTTTTCCTACAGCAAACAGCACGGCCTCCAGCCGGTCCGGCTTGTATTAGTCGGTGTCGGTTTTTCCATGGCTTTATCCGGTATGATGATCGTCCTGATATCTTCTGCTGACAGGGAAAAGGTAGATTTCATCGCAAAATGGCTCGCGGGAAATATCTGGGGCACGGACTGGCCATTCGTCCTTGCCCTGCTGCCGTGGATCCTTATCATTCTGCCGCTTACGCTTTACATGGCAAATCGGCTCAATGTGCTGGCTCTGAGTGAAGAAGTCGGAGTTGGGATAGGTGTTCAGCTGAATCGCGATCGTATCATTCTTATGATTGCAGCGGTAGCAATTGCTGCGGCAGCTGTGTCGGTTGCTGGTGGCATCAGTTTTGTTGGTCTGATGGCACCGCATATCGCACGAGCGCTTGTTGGTGCCAGACATCAGTACGTGCTCCCTGTCGCTTCCTTGATCGGCGGCTGGCTCTTGCTGCTGGCAGATACGATTGGACGGAATATAGCGACGGTGGATGGGCTGCCCGCTGGTATTGTTGTCGCCTTTATAGGCGCACCCTATTTCCTTTATCTTCTGCTGAAAAAATAAGAGGTACTGCAAACGCAGTACCTCTTTTCTTATTGGACTGAAGCCTCTTTCTCTTTTGATTCCTTATGCTGCGTGTTCAATAACACCAAGCCGACAATCACTAATGCCAAGCCGACAAACTTCATCCAGGAAGCCGATTCTCCAAATACTGTGATACCGATCATAGCTGTAAGAGCCGTTCCAGCTCCAGACCAAGTCGCGTAAGCAGTAGATAGTGACATGGACTTCAGTGTGAAAGATAAGAATAGAAATGCACCTAGATATCCGATTACGACGATAATCGACGGAAGCAAGACAGAAAACCCATCCGATACTTTCAGCATGGATGAAGCGATTGTTTCCAATATAATTGCTGCAGCAAGAAATAGACCTGCTTTCATTTAGCATCTTCCTTTACTTGGATAAATTCATCAATACAAGACCAACTAGCAGTATGGCGATGCCTAGTGCACCTTTTTTGTTAATCTTCTCTTTGAAAAGCAATACACCGATCACAACAGTCAAAATGGTACCAACACCACTCCATGTCGCATAAACAACCCCCAGCGGGAGGGACTGCAATGTGATGGATAATGCGTAGAAGCTGATTCCATATCCCACGACAATACCAATCACTGGCAGCAGACGTTTGAATCCATCTGAGAATTTCAGCATTGTAGAACTGAAAACTTCAAATAGGATGGAAACAGCCAAAAATAAATAAGACATGTTAATCCCCCTTTTCTTTATCTATACGTGCCAGCAATTTGTATAATAAGTCAGCAGCAAAAGAGGATGTACTTGTTGTACCTGCCATCTCATTGAACCAAAGCCCATCACAAACATAGCGGATTACAGCAGCTTCTTCCCACTCCAATCCATCTTGATCAAATTGCTGCTGCCATCTCGCATAGCCTTCTTTCCAGATTTCCATGACTTCCGGATGGTCACTGAAAATAGATATAAGTGCACTGCTGCGATGTGTGCCTCCTTTTTCGATATCTTCAATTGTCGCTAATGCATATGCCCTTGCATACGCACCTCTGCCGTTTGACTGTTCATTTAAATAGCGAGCAATAGCTTCTTCAAACTCCCTGATTGCTGCTACATTAAGCTCCTGAAATAATGCTTCCTTTGTACGGTAATGATAAAGCAAGCCGCCCTTGCTTATATCTGCACGATTGGCTATTTTCTCGAGTGTGACATTGCTGACGCCCTCTTCCAAGATGAGCTCCGCCGCAGCATTCAGGATTTTATCTTGTGTTTTCACTCCATCACTCCTAACCGTCCAGACGGTACAGTTAAAAAATAACATTCCCATTGGCATTTCGCAATACAAAAGATTATTATGCAGCTGTCTCTCCAATAAAACCACTCCTAAACCTATTAACGGCACCTGTCCATTTTTCTATAAACAAGACGTTTATCTATTAAAAATAGGGACATCTATTCCATTTATAAAATAAATAGGTTTTTCACAACCGTAATTTACCCACTACAATATTGTCTTTTCTCATAATCTACACTATACGAAAAAACAAAAAGGAGGCTAGCTCATGGATGAGCATTTCAAAAAAAGATTCACTGAGATTGCTAGAAGCAATCCTAAAGGATCTGTTATGGATTTAATGCTATCAAGCGTTCTAGCTAAACATGGGGTATCAGACAATGCTTTACGGAACATTTCTCCAGAAAGACGTCGTCAAATCAAAAAGATTACCAATGAGCTTCAGGCAGAACTAAAACGAATACTAGATTAAGGAGGTGATATAGATGAGTAACGTTTGGCATCCAGATAGAAACCAAAAATGGAGCGCTCTTGATCCAAGAACAGCAGGTAACTTTTCAGACCCAGAATTGAATCAATCAGGCAGACAAAAATCCGAAACAGAGCAATATTCCAAAGAAAGTATCTATGTTATCGATTCCGCAGATATAGAGGTAACAACAACTGACACACAAGCCGCGCTTACAATACAAGCAGCTCTTCAAGCAGCTATCGCTGTTGTGCTGCAACTCTCTATTGCTGATAGCAGCAAAGCTGATGAAATTGCACAGGAGCTTTTCCAAAAAGCTACTATTAAACAGAAAAATGTTCAGAAGACCTTTGTTAAGAATTCCCGCAATGTCAGAGTGACAACTACCGATACTGACTTAGCTGTAAACGTTCAATTGCTGCTTCAAGTTCTATTGGCTCTATTGGTGAGAATAGATATCCTATAAAATCATAGGAGCCGGGCTTTCATGCCCGGCTTCTTTCTATTAGATTAACCCTCACCTATTCGTCATAGGATATACAGATAATTCGCATTGTAATCGTTATCAATTTCCTATACTATAGACCTAGATAGTTTATCCTTTCTAAGGAATAGGTGATCCTGATGCAGATCAAGCAAGTGTTGAATAATAACGTCATCACCGTCTTGGACGAGCAGGAACATGAGCTTGTCATCATGGGACGGGGTATTGCCTTTGGCCGTAAAGCGGGCGATATAGTGGACGAATCCAAGATAGAAAAGACTTTCAAACTCGATGATAAGGAAATGAATAAGCGACTGATGGAACTCTTAAGTGAGATTCCCCTTTCTTTCGTCGAAGTGTCCGAAGAGATCATCCGATATGCCAAGCAAAACACCAGTAAAAAAATACATGACAATATCTATGTTAGTCTGACTGATCATATCTACTATGCAGTAGAAAGGTTCCAGCAAGGTATCGATATAAAGAATGCACTGCTTTGGGAAACAAAACGGTTTTATCCGGATGAATACCGGATAGGACAGCATGCCCTTTCAATCATTGCGGAGAAGGTCGGCATCATTCTGCCGGAGGATGAAGCAGGTTTTATTGCCCTGCATATCGTCAATGCCCAAATGAACGAAGATATGCCAGTGATGATTAACATTACGAAGTTCATACAGGATGTCCTTCATATTGTAAAATTTCATTTTGGCATAGAATATGACGAAGAATCCTTGGCTTACTATCGATTCGTTACCCATCTTAAATTCTTCGCTCAGCGGATTTTGAACCATCGTAAACAAAAAGAAGAAGACAATAATCTTTTTGATATGGTAAAGACAAATTACAGTAAAGCTTTTGCATGTGCGCAGAAGGTGCAGTCCTATATCCAGAAGATGTACCAGGAGCAGCTTACGAATGAAGACTTGCTTTACCTGACAATCCATATTCACCGGATTGTACAGAAAAAAGAGGAACACAGCTAGAGCCAGCCTTTACCCGGCTGGCTCTTTTGCTGTTCTTA